>JAGLBH010000084.1 GCA_018260285.1 Arthrobacter sp.
CCCGGCCTTGACGCTGCCGGGAAGGGCCTGGCCTGCCACCTGGGGCAGGGTGGAGGCGAGCGAGGGGGATCGCAGCTGCGCGAAGAGCTCCTCCACCTGCGGGGGCGTGCTGCGCTGGATGGCCTGGAGCACGGGGGACGTCGTCACCGCCCGCGAGAGGGAGCTGATGCCCAGGGAGTTCACGCCGAAGGCGACCACCGCGATGAAGAGCAGAGCCATCCCGAAGTGCAGCAGGCCGCCTGCGACCGCGTCAACGGCTCGCACGGGCCGCCATCGGACGGCATGCCGAACGGCTGCCCCCGCCCGGGCGCCCAGGCTCGAGCACAGGGTGATCAGCACCACGACCGTGAGCGCCACGAGAATCACGCGCAGAGTGGTGTCCTGAATCTGGGAGGCCACCCAGGGGGCGGCCGCGAGTGCCGCGAAGACCCCTCCCACGAAGCCGATGAGGGCGCCGCCGGCGCGCAGAAGTCCCCGGCGGAGGCCAGCCAGGGTGTACAGGACGAGGCCGAGGATCACGGCCGCGTCAAGAAGAGTCATTGTGTCCATCACCTGACACACTCTGGCATCCCATCCCAGAGATTGGCTGTGCGCGGGCCCTCAATCAGCTTGAACCCGTGCCCTGTGAGAGGTGCACGAATCCCGGATTTTCAGGCACAATAAGAAGAAGCGCCCCGTATGTGCGCTGGCCCACCCCGGTCTTACCCCCACCATCTTCATCAAGGAGAAATCATGGATCCAGAGGTCTTGCGGCGTGCCCCCCTCTTCGCATCGCTCGCCGATGACGCGTTTGCGGCACTGACGAAGGAGCTCGTCGAGGTAGACCTCAGCCGTGGTTCTTCGCTCTTCGAGGAGGGAGACCAGGGCGACCAGCTCTACTTCCTCATCTCGGGCAAGATCAAGCTGGGCCGCCGCGTTCCCGACGGCCGCGAGAACCTCCTGGCCGTCCTCGGCCCCGGCGAGATCTTCGGCGAGATGGCTCTCTTCGACCCGAGCCCGCGCACCGCGACGGCGACCGCCGTCTCCGAGACGCGCCTCGTCGGCCTGAAGCACGAGAACCTCAAGGAGCTCCTGCAGACCCGCCCCGAGGTGGCCATGCAGCTCCTCCAGGCCCTGGCCCGCCGCCTCCGCCGCACGAACGAGTCCCTGGCGGACCTCGTCTTCTCCGACGTTCCCGGCCGCGTGGCCAAGGCCCTCCTGGACCTCGCGGACCGCTTCGGCCGCCCCGCTCCGGACGGCGTCCTCGTTCCCCACGAGCTCACCCAGGAGGAGCTGGCACAGCTCGTCGGCGCCTCGCGCGAGACCGTCAACAAGGCCCTGGCCGAGTTCGTCCAGCGCGGCTGGCTCCGCCTGGAGGCCCGCGCCGTCGTCATCCTCGACATCAACCGCCTGCGCCAGCGCTCCCGCTAATAACGGCCCGCCCCGGCAGGCCGCGGGGGCTTGACCACGTGCGTGCGCATTCACCAAGCACGCGCGCACACTGATCCAGCACGCGGACACACGCTGATCCAGCGCAAAGGCGGCGGTTCCCATCGGGGGAGCCGCCGCCTTCGCGTCTGCTGTCTCAGCTGTGCTGTCTTCGCGTCTGCTGTCTCAGCTGTGCTGTCTTCGCGTCTGCCTGTGGGGAGCTAGCCGCTTTCATGTCTGCCGCTTTCATGTCTGCCGGGTGAGCAGCGAGGGCTTGCCCTCCTCGAATGCAGCACGCTGCGCCTTGCAGTGAAAGGCCTGGCTGGATCCCGCATCACGCCACGTTCCCCGGACAGGCCAGTGCCATCCCCTGCACCCCCGGATACTCCCTAAACCCCTTGAAATTCCGGGGGTATATGGAAGAGCCGGGGGTGCAGTGCCTTGCGCCCCCGAATAACCGGGGGTGCAAGGGACTAGACCCCAGAGAAACCGGGGGTGCAGTCAGATGCACCCCCAAGAAAGCGGGGGCGGGAAGGGAGTCGGACGCTCTTGCTCCCGATCCTGCCCTCGCGCCTCCCCTCCCGCCCCGCCCAGGAAGCGGAAACGGGCGGTTCTACTCGAACTCGACGATGAGCTCGACCTCCACCGGGGAGTCCAGCGGAAGAACGGCGACGCCGACGGCGCTGCGAGCGTGAACGCCGCGGTCGCCCAGAACCTCGCCCAGGAGGTTGCTGGCCCCGTTGATGACATGGGGCTGCATCGTGAAGCTCGGGTCAGAGGCCACGAATCCGACGACCTTGACCACGCGCTTGACGCGGTTCAGGTCGCCCAGCACGGACTTGACTGCCGCGAGGGCGTTGAGGGCACAGGTGGCCGCGAGCTTGGCAGCGGTCTCCTGGTCCACGTCAGCCCCCACCTTGCCGGTGGCCTCGAGGCTGCCGTCCACGAAGGGGAGCTGCCCCGACGTGTAGACGCAGTTGCCGGAGATGACGGCGGGGACATAGCTGGCCACGGGTGCCGCGACCTCGGGCAGGGTCAAGCCCAGTTCTGCGAGTTTCTCTTCAGCGGATGACAGAGCCACAGCTTCTCCTTCGTGAGTGCTTTGAGGGGTGTTCTAGTTCTTCGGTCGTTTGAAATAGGCGACGAGGCCCTTGCCCTCGGGCCCGGGGACCACGGTGACGAGCTCCCAGCCCTCAGAGCCGAAATTGTCGAGGATCTGCTTGGTCGTGTGGATGAGCAGCGGTGCAGTGAGATATTCCCAAGTGGTCATGCTCCCTAGACTAGCCGCGCTTGTAGACTAGTCACTATGGCTTCAGCTCAGCGGGGACGCAAAAGTCCTTTGATCGATACCGCGACCACTCTCGGAAAGTTCCTCTCTTTCCTCTTGGTCAGCGCACTCTGCGGCGTTCTCTCGGCCGCCCTCCTCGTTCCCCTGGTCGCAGCCACGGGCACGGGCGCGGCACGGTCGATCGAGTACTTCGACAGCCTCCCTGCCGAGTTCACCCCCAAGAAGCTCACGGCTCCCTCCAAGATCCTCGCGAGCGACGGCACCCTCATCGCCGAGATGTACTCGGAGAACCGCACACCGGTGAAGCTCTCTGAGGTCAGCCCCCTCATGAAGGACGCGCTGCTCGCCACGGAGGACGACCGCTTCTACGACCACGGCGGCGTGGATCCCAAGGGCATCGCTGCGGCGCTCTTCTCCAACTCGACGAGCGGCACCAACCGAGGCGCATCCACCCTCACGCAGCAGTACGTGACCAACGTGCTCAACGACATCAAGATCTCCAACGGCGAGGCCCCGACCTTCAACGGCTCCAAGACCGTCCTCGAGAAGCTCCAGGAGGTCCGCCTGGCCATCTCCGTTGAGAAGAAGATGAGCAAGGACGAGATCCTCGAGGGCTACCTCAACCTCGTCCAGTTCAACGGCCGCGCCTACGGGGTGGAGGCCGCAAGCCAGTACTTCTTCAACAAGTCCTCCAAGAACCTCACGCTCAACGAGGCCGCACTTCTGGCGGGCATCGTCAACGGCCCGAGCGTCTACGACCCCGTGGCCCACCCCCAGGCAGCTCTCAAGCGCCGCAACCTCGTGCTCGGGCGCATGCGCACGGTCAACCGGATCACCGAAGCGCAGTACAAGGCCGCCGTCAAAGAGCCCATCAAGCTCACAGTGACCCCCCGCGCACAGGGCTGCTACGGCGCCAGCATGGCCCCGTACTTCTGCCAGTGGGTCACCTACCAGTTCATCGCTGACCCCGCCTACGGGGACACGGTGGCCGAGCGCAAGGCCCTCCTCAACCGAGGCGGCCTGACGATCAAGACCACCCTCGACTCGCGCCTCCAGAAGCAGGCACAGGCCTCCATCAACGGCACTGCGGACGTCAAGCAGACGGATCCCGACGTCGGCCACTCGCTCGTCACGGTCCAGCCCGGCACGGGCAAGGTCCTGGCGATGGCTCAGAACACGAACTTCGGCTCGGCCCCCGAGGGCGAGACCGGCTACAGCGACCTCAACTTCAACGTGGACGCCAACATCAACGGAGACCCGGCCACCCCCGGCGGCGGTGCCGGCGGCTTCCAGCCGGGCTCGACCTACAAGCCGTTCACCTTCACCCAGTGGCTCATCGAGGGCCACTCGATGAACGAGGTCCTCGACGGGCAGCGCCGTCTCTACCCGGTGGGCGACACCACGTTCAAGGGCTCGTGCTTCGGCAACGGCTACTACACGATGCAGGACCAGTGGTCTCCCCAGAACTACGGGGACACCAACTACGGCTCCTACTCAGCCCTCTACGGCCTGGCGAACTCCCTCAACACGATCACCTTCGCCACTGCGGCCAAGCTGGACATCTGCAAGATCCAGGAAGTGGCCCGCAAGATGGGCGTGCACCTGGGCAACAGCCAGGACAACAACAAGGAGCCGCTGAGCGGCGGCGAGCCCTCGGCGCTGCTGGGCACCCAGAACATCTCCCCCCTGACGATGGCCAACGCCTTCGCCACCTGGAACAACGACGGCAAGCTGTGCAAGAACCTCGTCTTCGAGTCGATCACCGACGCCTCGGGCAAGAAGTACCCGGTCCCCGCAGAGAGCTGCGAGCAGGTCATCCCCGCAGAGATCGCCCACGGCACCCTCTACGCCGAGCAGCAGGTCATGAAGAACGGCTCGGGACGCGGTCGGCAGCTGGACTTCCCCACTGCGGCCAAGACGGGCACCAACGACTTCCGCTCCCAGACCTGGTTCATCGGGTCCACCAAGGGGCTGACCACCGCCGTGTGGCTCGGCAACTTCAACGAGGCCTCCACGAGCCTCGCGGACAAGAACATCAACGGCAAGAAGGAAGCCGAGCTGGACGGCTCCGGCCTGGCCGGAGGCACCTGGCAGAGCTTCATGAAGTACGCCGGACCTCTCTACGACCACGGAGACTTCCCCTCCCCGCCGGAGAACCTCATCAACAACCCCCAGTGGCCCACGCTGGCCAAGGACCAGATCCGCTGAGGCTCGCCCAGTGACCTCTGACTCGCGCCGTCTCGCCTCGGCAGCCGCCTGGACCGCAGGGTCCGCTGTGGCTGCCGGGGCGGTGGTCTGTGCAGCCGCCGTCGCGGAGACCCGCCGCTTCATCACCCGCCGCGAGGAGCTTCCGCTTCTCCCGCCGGGCGCTGAGCCCATCCGGATCCTGCACCTGACGGACATCCACTTCGTCCCAGGCCAAGACCGGAAGCTCGCCTGGCTCAAGAGCCTCGGGGAGACCCGCCCCGACCTCATCGTCAATACAGGGGACAACCTCTCCCACATGGGCGCGGTCCCGCCTCTTCTGCGAGCTCTCGGGGATCTGCCGAGGACGGGCGGCTACTACGTTCCGGGCTCGAACGACTACTACGAGCCGCACTTCCGCAACCCCCTTCTCTACTTCGCGGGCCCCTCCCGCCGCCGCCCCGACCCCACGGAGCTTCCCTGGCGCGAGCTCTTCGCGGGATTCGAGAGCTTCGGGTGGACCTCTCTGACCAACCGGCGGGACGTCCGAACAGTGCGGGGCACGCGGATCGAGTTCAGCGGCGTCGACGACCCCCACTTGGACCGCGAGCAGTTCCAGGGGTTCTCCGATGAGAAGGCCGACCTGCGCATTGGCGTGCTCCACGCCCCCTACACGCGCGTCCTCACCGAGATGACGAGCGGCGGCGCGGATCTGCTCATCGCGGGGCACACCCACGGGGGCCAGGTCTGCCTGCCGGGGGGCCGGGCTCTCGTGAGCAACTGCGACCTGCCGCCGAAGCAGGCGCGCGGCCTGAGCACCTGGACTGCCGGGGGCCGCACGGTGCCCCTCAACGTCTCCGCTGGCATCGGCCAGTCGCGCTTCGCCCCGATCCGGGTGTTCTGCCGCCCCGAGGCCGTCATCCTCGACCTGGTGCCTGCCCGCGCCGAGGGGTAGGCTGGCTCAGAGGAAGAGTCTGAAAGGACTGTTCACGATTCCATCGGAGGGGGTGCCTGTGAGAGAGAACCCCTCGTCCCCCATGCCCTACTTCTGGAAGACCTACGTGCGCCAGGTCTCCGGCCGCCTCTCCCTCGGCGCCCTCACTGCGGCTCTCGCCGGCATCATGGCCCTGGCGCTCCCCCAGCTGCTCCGCGGGGTGGTGGACCGCCTCGCCACGGACCCCCGCCCGGGCACGCTCCTCGGGGGTGCGGGGCTCATGGCCCTCCTCGGCCTGGCGGAGGCGGCGCTCTACCTGGCCCGTCGTCGCCTCACGGTCATCCCGGCGGTGGCGCTCGAGCAGAGGATGCGCGAGGACCTCTTCTCCCGTCTGCAGCGCCTGCCCGCCCAGTTCCACGACCGCTGGTCCAGCGGGCAGCTCCTCTCCCGGTCCATGTCTGACCTGGGCCTCATCCGCCGGTACGTCGCCTTCGGAGGGGTCATCACGATCTCGAGCACCGTGCTCATCGCGGTCGGCCTCGTCATGATGGCACTCCTCGACTGGCGCTTCTTCCTCCTCTACGCGCTCATCGCGGCCCCCATGAGCATCGCGAGCTTCGCCTTCCGCACCCGCTTCAATCGGGCCTCTCGGCACGTCATGGACCTCCAGGGGGACCTCGCGACAACCATCGAGGAGTCCGTCCACGGCATTCGCATTCTCAAGGCCTTCGGCCGGGCGGACTACACCGCAGAGCGCCTCACCGCGCAGCTCGGCGGGCTGCGGGACGCCGAGATCCGCAAGGCGTCCACCCTGGGCTGGTTCCTCGCCGTCGTCACGGCCCTCCCGCTGCTGGCGAACGCGGCCGCGCTGGTGCTCGGCGTCGTGCTCATCGCGGACGGATCCATGAGCCCGGGCACGGTGGTGGCCTACTTCGCCACGGCGGCGGTCCTCGTCAACCCCCTCCAGGAGCTCGGCCAGCTCATCGGCATGTACATCTCCACGAAGGCGGCCCTCCAGCGCCACGTGGAGATCATGTGGGCCGAGCAGTCCATCGCCTCGCCGGCCGATCCCGTGAGACCGCCGTCCGCGGGACAGCTCGCGTTCGAGGACGTCTCCTTCCGCTACCCCGACTCCCCCGCCGACGCACCTCCCCTGCTCCACGGCATCAGCCTGGCCCTCACTCCCGGGGAGACCATGGCCCTCGTCGGCGAGACGGGCTCCGGCAAGTCCACCCTCCTCCAGCTGGTCCCGCGCCTCTACGACCCCACCGAGGGCCGGGTTCTTCTCGACGGCGCGGACGTGCGGACCATGGACCTGGCGGACCTGCGCTCCCGCGTGGCCGTGGCCTTCGAGGAGGCCACGCTCTTCTCGGACACTGTGGAGAACAACGTCCTC
>JAGLBH010000085.1 GCA_018260285.1 Arthrobacter sp.
GCCGATGTCGAAGACCACGCGGGCCGCCCGCATCCGCTGGCAGTCGAGCATCCCCATGCGGTCGCCCGGGTCGGTCAGGTAGCCGAGCTCCTCCATGAGGCGCTCTGCGTACAGGGCCCAGCCCTCGCCGTGGCCCGAGGTCCAGCAGAAGTCGCGACGCCACGAGTTGAGGCTGTCCTTGAGGTAGGTCGCCGTGGCCACCTGGAGGTGGTGCCCCGGGACGCCCTCGTGATAGACCGTGGAGGTCTCGCCCCATGTCGTGAACTGGGTCTCTCCCGGCGGAACAGACCACCACATGCGGCCGGGGCGGGAGAAGTCGGCCGTGGGGCCCGTGTAGTACACGCCCCCGTCCTGTGTGGGGGCGATCCTGCACTCGAGCGTGCGGAGCGGCTCCGGGATGTCGAACTGCTCGCGGCCGAGCTCCTCGATCGCCTGGTCGGAGAGGCCCTGCATCCACGCGCGGAGGGCATCGGTGCCGTGGAGCTGGCGGGCCGGGTCCTCGTTGAGGGCCTTCTTCGCCTCAGCGATCGTGGCTCCGGGGCGGATGAGCTCCGCCACGCCCTCCTGCTCCGCCACGATCTGGTCGAGCACGCCCAGGCCCCAGGCGTAGGTCTCCTCGAGGTCGATCTCCTCCCCGAGGAAGGAGCGCGACGCGCGGAGGTAGCGCTCGCGGCCCACGGCGTCCTTCTCCGGCGCCTGGGGGAGCAGCTCGGCGCTGAGGTAGTCGACGAGGCGCACGTAGGCGGCATTCGCCCTCTCGGCGCCCTCCCGGAGGGCCTCGGCCTGCGCGGGATGGGCCTGGGCGCCGGTCTCTGCGAGGGTCGTGAAGAATCCGTTCGGGGCCCCGTAGGCGCGGCACTGGTCGGCGACGACGGCGACCTGCCTGCGCGCAGCCGTCACGCCCCGCTCTGCGGCGTAGGAGAGTGACTCGATGTAGCCCTCGACAGCCCCGGGGACGTTCGTGAGGCGTCCGGCGATGTTCGCCCAGTCCTCGGCGCTCTCCTGCGGCATGAGATCGAAGATCTGGCGGATGTCCTGTGCCGGGGAGGCGATGTTGTTGAGCGAGGCGTGAGGGTCGAGCGCGTCGATCATCTCCAGCGTGAGACTCAGGCGCTCGCGCATGGCGTCCTGGGTCACCGCATCCGCCTCGTCGGCGGGCGTGAGGGCATTCAGGCGCTCCAGCGTGCGGGCGGTGAGCTCGCGCTCGGCCGCGATGCCGGCAGGGGAGTAGTCCGAGTACTCCGTCTCTCGGCCCGGAAGGCCCATGGAGGTGGCCAGGTCCGGATTCATGGCGAGGACCTGCTCGACGTGCTCTTCGGCGAGGGCGTCGATGGCGGTGGGGGTGCGCTGTGGGCTCATAGGCTCATGTTAACGCGAAAGCATTGTTGAAGAACAGGGGGCGGCTGGTGTCCACGGCAGGGTCAGCTGACTTGTGCAGGCCGTCCATCTGGTGGGACGCTGAGGACTTCTGCCCCACTCCCGCCGTTTCGGCTGCGGCAGAACGAGCAGTTCGTCCCCCATCCGCTCTACCCACAGGAGATTTACAATGTTCGGTTCACGAACCATCGCCGTTTCACTCGCAGCAGCAGGGCTCCTGGCCTCTGCCGCGGCCCCTGCCACGGCAGCCGTCACCGGCCCGGATTCCGCAGTCTCCATCACCAGCGGCGCCCCGGTCCCCGGTCTCATGACGGCAGGCACCTTCACGATCTCCAGCGTCGGATCCGCCCCCGTGGCAGCCGGCGCCCGCTACAAGGTCACGTTCCAGGACATGCGCGGAACCGCATCCCTCTCGACGCACACGGTCACCTGCCCCATCCTCTGGAACTGCTCTGCCGCGAAGGATCCGAGCGACTACAACAGCTACATCATCACCCTCAAGAAGTCCCTGCCGGCAGGGCAGTCCGTCAGCGGCCTGTGGTCCAACAACCACTTCTTCAACGGCACCCGGGACCGCGTGACGATCCAGCGCCTCTCCGGCACGGCAGACGTCAGCCCGGCCAACGACACGGCGGTGTACGACAACGCACGAGTCGGCTTCTAGGGCCTTCTCAGCGCTTCCACTTCCAGGAGCCCGGCCCGGGGATCGCGGGCAGCGCAAGGATCGCGCGGCGCAGCAGCGCGCGCGTCTGCGACCGCGGTCCCGGGGCCGTCTTGGGCGCCGGAGCGTAGGAGTTCGTCGCCATGACCGCTGCGGTCAGGGCGACGAGCTCCTCGTCGCTGATCTCGCCGCGGGTCACGGACAGGCGAGGCTGGCTCTCGGGGTCGAGTCTGACATCCATCATGAGGGCGCTTTCTGGTTAGAGGGGGATATTCCCGTGCTTCTTGGCGGGCAGCCGTTCGTGCTTGTCGCGCGCGGCCCGCAGGCCCCGGATGATCTGGAGGCGGGTCTCGCTCGGGGCGATCACGGCGTCCACATAGCCCAGCTCCGCCGCCTGGTACGGGTTGAGCAGCTCCGCCTCGTAGGCGTCGACGAGCTCTGAGCGGCGCGCCTCGACGTCGCCCCCCTCCGCCTCCACGGACGCGAGGTCGCGGCGGTACAGGATGTTCACGGCGCCCTGGGCGCCCATGACCCCGATCTGGGCGGTGGGCCAGGCGAGGTTGATGTCCGCCCCGAGCTTCTTCGAGCCCATGACGATGTACGCGCCGCCGTAGGCCTTCCGCGTGATGACCGTGATCTTCGGGACCGTGGCCTCGGCGTAGGCGTAGAGCAGCTTGGCCCCGCGGCGGATGATGCCCTGGAACTCCTGGTCGGTGCCGGGGAGGAACCCCGGAACGTCCACGAGGGTGATGAGCGGGATGTTGAACGCGTCGCAGCTGCGGACGAACCGCGCGGCCTTCTCGCTCGCGGCGATGTCGAGCGTCCCGGCGAACTGCATCGGCTGGTTGGCGACGACGCCGACGCTGCGCCCCTCGACCCGCCCGTAGCCGACGATGATGTTCGGGGCATAGAGCGACTGCACTTCGAGGAAGTGCCCGTCGTCCACGATCGACTCGATGACTTCCCGCATGTCGTAGGGCTGGTTGGCGGAGTCCGGGATGAGGGCGTCGAGGGCCAGGTCCTCCTCCGTCTCCTCTGCCGGCTGGTCGAAGGCCGTGGAGGGGGCCTCCGCCAGGTTGTTGCTCGGCAGGAAGTCGAGGAGCTCCTTGACGAAGTCGATGGCGTCCTCCTCGCTCGAGGCGAGGTACGCGGCCGTGCCCGTCTTCTCGTTGTGGGCGCGCGCTCCGCCGAGCGTCTCCATGTCCACCTCTTCGCCCGTGACCGTCTTGATGACGTCCGGCCCCGTGATGAACATGTGGCTCGACTTGTCCACCATGACCACATAGTCCGTCAGGGCGGGGGAGTAGGCGGCGCCGCCCGCGCAGGGGCCCATGATGAGGGAGATCTGCGGGATCACCCCGGAGGCGTGGACATTGCCGCGGAAGATGTCCGCGAACATGGCGAGCGAGGCGACGCCCTCCTGGATGCGGGCGCCCCCGCCGTCGTTGATCCCGATGATCGGGCAGCCGGTCTTGAGGGCGAACTGCTGGACCTTGACGATCTTCTCGCCGTTGACCTGGCTGAGCGAGCCGCCGAAGACGGTGAAGTCCTGGGAGTACACGGCCACCTGGCGCCCCTCGACCGTGCCGAATCCGGAGACGACGCCGTCCGTGAGCAGCTTCTTCTGCTCCATGCCGAAGCTCGTGGAGTGGTGGACGGCGAGCTGGTCGAACTCAACGAAGGACCCCTCGTCGAGAAGCATCTCGATGCGCGCCCGGGCCGTGCCCTTGCCCCGGGCGATCTGCTTCTCCAGGGCCTCCCGGCCTGCTGGGGCGAGGGCCTGCTCGCGCCGGGCGCGGAAGTCCGCGATCTTGCCGGCGGTCGTGGAGAGGTCGTGCGCCTCTGTCTGATTCTTCGGTGTTCCCTGGGCACTCATGATTTTCATCGTAGCCGCCAGGGGGCGGGAGCACATCAGCTACTGAGGGGTAGGGGCGGTGTTCTATGCTGAATGACATGAATCACACTGCGGACCGCTTCCATGCCCCTGACCACGTTGCCCAGGCTCCGGGGATTCGGCCCACGGGACGCAGCCTGGCGGGCCAGACGATCCTCATGTCCGGCGGCTCCCGGGGCATCGGCCTGGCCATCGCCCTCCGCGCGGCGCGGGACGGGGCCAACGTGGCGATCCTCGCCAAGACGGACACCCCTCACCCCAAGCTCGAGGGCACCGTCCACACCGCAGTGGAGCAGATCACCGCGGCAGGAGGGCGCGGCCTCGCCCTCGTGGGGGATGTGCGCGACGACGAGAGCGTGGCCGGCGCCGTCGAGAAGACCCTGAGCGAGTTCGGGGGGATCGACGCCGTGGTGAACAACGCGAGCGCCATCGACCTCTCCTCGACGGCCGAGATCAGCATGAAGAAATACGACCTCATGCAGTCGATCAACGCGCGCGGGGCGTTCCTCCTGAGCAAGCTCTCCCTCGACGCCCTCAAGCGCTCCGAGAATCCCCACATCCTCACCCTCTCGCCGCCCCTGGACCTCAGCCCGGTGTGGTTCGAGTCGAACCTCGCCTACACCATGGCCAAGTACGGGATGTCCATGACCACCCTGGGGCTGGCCGCCGAGCTCAGGCCCGCGGGCATCGCGGTCAACTCCCTGTGGCCCGCGACGACGATCGACACCGCCGCCGTCCGCAACATCATCGGCGGGGCAGAGCTCGCAGCGGCCAGCCGCCTCCCCGAGATTGTGGCGGACGCCGCCCACGCCGTCCTCACCCAGGAGTCCTCGGAGGTCACGGGGCGCTTCCTCATCGACGAGGAGGTCCTCGCGGCCGTGGGCGTGAGCGACTTCAGCGTCTACCAGCGGGGCTCCGGCCCGCTCGTCCGCGACTTCTTCCTCGCCTGACCCGCGCTCAGGGCCTGCCAAGCGGCGCTGGATAGGATGGTTCGCATGCCGTCTCTTGAAAACCCTTCACATTCTTCGCCCCCAGAGTCGGTTGATGCTGTGCTGGATCCTGCGCGTCTGAGGAGGGCCCTCGACGCCCGGGGCCTCAAGCACGTCACCGCGGAGATCCTCGACGTGACCGCCTCGACGAACGCCCTCCTCGCGGAGCGGGCCGAGGCGGGCGAGGCGACGCACGGCGCACTCATCGCGGCCCGTCACCAGGAGCAGGCGAAGGGCCGGCTGGGCCGGGCGTGGGTCACCCCTCCGGATTCAGCGCTCCTCTTCTCTCTCCTCGTGGATCCCCAGGCCCTCCTGCCGGGCGTGCCCCTCTCCACCGAGCGCTGCGGACTCGTGCCCCTCGCGGCAGGCGCTGCGGCCGTCCGCGCGGTTCGGGAGACGACCGGGCTGCCTGCGCAGCTCAAGTGGCCCAACGACGTTCTGGTGAACGAGCGCAAGCTCGCCGGCATTCTCTGCCAGCTCGTGGCGCTGCCTCAGGGGGGCTTCGGCGTCGTCATCGGGGTGGGGCTGAACGTGAGACAGCGCGCGGACGAGCTCCCCGTGCCCACCGCCACCTCCCTGGAGGCCTCCGGCGCCGGCGAGGCCGATGCCGACGAGCTGCTCGCACGGATCGTCGCAGAGACCATGACCGTGGCGCGGGAGGCGCTGCGCTCGGGGGACCTCACCGAGATCAGGCGCGTCATGTCCACGCTCGGCTCGCGGGTGCGGGTGGAGCGGTCGGCCGATGACCCGGCGCAGGACGAGTACGGGACAGCGGTGGAGATCGCGCCGAACGGCGGACTGGTGGTCCGCACCGACGACGGCCGGGATGTGGCTGTCCAGGCAGGAGACGTCTGGCATGTGCGCCCGGAGGAGAGCCCGCGCACCTCGACCCCGGGGGCCCAGGCATGAGGCTGCATCTGGCCCCGGGCGAGCAGGTCATCCTCAGGGAGCGCCCGAGCGGGCACTCGCTCGTCTGGCCGCTCGTGCGCGCAGGGGCTGTCTCAGTCGTCCTCGGAGCGCTCGCCTCCCAGCTCAAGCCGCTCCTGGCGAGCGCCGAGTCCGCAGCGGGCAGCGGGGTGTCGATGCTCCTGACGGGCGTGCTCCTCGCCGTCGGGCTCTGGGTGCTCTTCGCGGTGGGGCTGCGCCGAGTCTTCCAGTGGCTCTCCACGGTGTACCTCCTCACGGACGAGCGGCTCATCCTGCGCAGCGGCCTGGGCGGGCGCCGGGAGGACAGCGTGCCGCTGCCCGCCATCTACCGCGTGGACATCCGCACCCCCTGGCACCAGAGAGCCACGTCCTCCGGCACGCTGCGCTTCACCGTGGCCCAGGGGAGCGAGTTCTCCGTGCACGACGTCCCGAACGCCCCGGTCTTCCGCGCTGAGGTCATCGACGCGATCTCCAAGGCCCAGCAGAGACACTGGCACATTCCGAGAGAGGACCACCGATGAGCACTGCCGTCCTTCCCCCCGAGGGCGAGTTCTCAGCCGACTCGGGCGCATCCGCGGAGCCTGCCGCAGAGTCCCCGCTCTTCGCAGAGCAGTCGCAGCCGCTGACGCTCTCCATGCCGGTCATCCGTCCGGACGGGGGCTCCACGGACTACCCGACGTCCTCCTCCCAGCACCACGAGCGGGGCGAGCTCCACGGCCGGGGCATCGGCGAGAGCCAGCCCTTCGACCGCGCGGCCACGGACGGGGCCATCGAGCGGCTCCAGCGGATCCTCCTCGGGTCGGATCGCACGCTGCGCCGCCGCGAGATCGCCCGGGGAGCCGGCATCTCGCTTCTCTCGGCGCGCAAGCTCTGGCGGGCGCTCGGCTTTCCCGACGTCGGGGAGACGGACCAGGCCTACACGGTGCAGGACCAGCGGGCGCTCGAGTCCCTCGTGACCCTCGTGCGTGACCGCAATCTCACGGAGGACGCGGCGATCTCCATCACGCGGTCGATCGGGCAGATGACGGACCGCATGGTCGTCTGGCAGGTGGAGGCGCTCATCGAGGAGATGATCGCGCACCAGGGGCTCACGGACGAGGAGGCGCGTCGTCGCCTGGTCCACGAGCTGCCGAGCCTCATCGAGCCGCTGGAGCGCTCGATCATCTACGCGTGGAGGCGCAACCTCAACGCCGCCGTGGACCGCCTGGCGATCCGCTCCGACTCGGGCCCGGCGACCCCCGGCC
>JAGLBH010000086.1:0-2794 GCA_018260285.1 Arthrobacter sp.
GGAAGAGGTGCTCTTCGGCCCATCGCATCGCCCGGACGGGACGAGCAACTTCCTCGGCGCCCTCCGCCGCTCCATGGCGACGACGGGCTACTCCGAGATCAAGGAGTTCCAGCGCTGCGAGGTCGTCGTCTCTCCCTACCTGGCCAATTCCTGACCTGTGAGCCATTCACCACAGCCGAGCCTCCTGCGCACGGCGCTGTCCAGGCGATGGCTCGGCGGGCTGCTCATCGCCGTCCTGGTGGCGGGGGTGTTCGGGCTGCTGGCCACTTGGCAGTGGTCCCGCTCGCATGAGCCCCCGCCTCCGCCCGCTGAGATCACGGAGACTGTCAAACCGCTCCAGAAGGTCTACACGCCCGGCGTCCCGATCCTGCAGACCCAGGCGGACCACATCGTCAGCGTGGAGGGAGTCTTCGACCCCTCCAAGCAGGTGCTCGTGGCCAACCGCCTCCAGCAGGGGGACAAGGGGTACTGGACGGTCTCTGCGCTGAGGGTCAAGGGCACGGACTGGTGGATCCCGGTAGTGCGCGGCTGGAGCGCCGAGAAGAAGGTTGCCGACGGCCTGCCGACCGGCACGGTCACCGTGGTCGGGCGGCTCCTGCCCCCGGAGGCTCCCTATGCGGGGAAGGAGCCGGACGAGGGAGCTCTTGCGAGCCTCTCCCCGGCACAGCTCGCCAACACGTGGGACGCGTCGCTCTATGATGCCTTCCTCGTCTCGAATGACAAGATTCCGAGCAGCTCACCCGCGTCCTTCGAGCGGGTGACTGTCAACGCCCAGCCGCAGAACTCTGAGATCAACTGGCTCAACGTGTTCTACGCCGTCGAGTGGATCGTCTTCGCCGGGGCCGCCTTCTACATGTGGTTCCGCCTCGTCAAGGACGACTACGACCGCCAGGTCGAAGACGCCGCCGCTTTCACCCCATCCCACCCTGACACCCCAGAGGACTTCCGATGACCGCTTCCGCGAACCCGCAGAACGCCGCCCCCAGGCCCCGCCCGCTCCGGGCCACCGCCGCCCAGATCCGCTCGGCGCTCTCGCTCTACAAGGTGGCGGCGATTCTCACAGGAACGTTCCTCCTGCTCCTGTGCGTGGAGATGATCGCCAAGTACGCCTTCGAATACCAGCTCATCGTCAACGGCTTCAACGTCTCTCTTGCGGTGCTCATCGTCCACGGGTGGCTGTACGTGTTCTACCTCTTCACAGACTTCAACCTCTTCACCAAGCTGCGCTGGCCCCTCAGCCGCTTCCTCCTGGTGGCGCTCGGCGGCGTCGTCCCCTTCCTCTCCTTCATCATGGAGACCAAGGTTCATCGCGAGGTTGAGGCTCAGCTCGACACCCTTGAGGCCACCGGCCCGCGTTACTAGGCTCGCGCAGCCCCTGGCCAGCGCCCTCACAGCACACCAGCCGCTCCCGCCCCGTGACAAGGGCGGGGGCGACTATTGTTAAAGGGTGACTCTTGACCCAAACACTGACCCAGACCAGTCTGCGCGCGCGGAAGCGGAAGCCGCAGCCCCCACCGTGAGCACGGAGCATCGCCCCGTCCTCGTGGTCGACTACGGCGCCCAGTACGCGCAGCTCATCGCCCGGCGGGTGAGGGAGGCCAACGCCTACTCGGAGATCGTGCCCCACACCCTCTCCACCGAGGCCATCATGGCGAAGAACCCCGCCGCGATCATCCTCTCCGGCGGCCCCTCGAGCGTGTACGCGGAGGGAGCCCCCCGCGTGGGCGCGGATCTCTTCGAGCAGGGCGTTCCCGTCTTCGGCATCTGCTACGGCTTCCAGGCCATGGCCAACGCTCTCGGCGGCACCGTGGCCGAGACCGGCCTGCGGGAGTACGGCGCCACGGAGACCGCCTGCGCCGGCGCGCCTCGCTCCATCCTCGCCGGGATCCCTGAGGTCCAGAGCACGTGGATGAGCCACGGCGACTCGGTTCACGAGGCACCCGAGGGCTTTGAGGTGCTCGCGACGACGGCGGGGGCCCCCGTGGCCGCTTTCGCCGATGAGAAGCGCAAGCTCTACGGCGTCCAGTGGCACCCTGAGGTGAAGCACTCTGCCTTCGGGCAGAAGGCCCTCGAGAACTTCCTCGACGCGGCCGGTGTGCCGCGCGACTGGAGCGCGGCCAGCATCCTCGAAGAGCAGGTCGCCCGCATCAAGGAGCAGGTGGGCGACTCCCGCGTCATCTGCGGCCTGTCCGGCGGCGTGGACTCTGCTGTGGCGGCGGCCCTCGTGCAGCGCGCTGTGGGCGACCAGCTCACGTGCGTCTTCGTGGACCACGGCCTGCTCCGCCAGGGCGAGGCCGAGCAGGTGGAGCGGGACTTCGTCGCGGCCACCGGCGTCAACCTCTACGTGGCCAACGAGCAGGAGCGCTTCCTGAGCGCCCTGGCCGGAGTCTCGGATCCCGAGACGAAGCGCAAGATCATCGGCCGCGAGTTCATCCGCGCGTTCGAGGAGGCCGAGCGCCAGATCATCGCCGAGGCCGCCGCGGAGGGGGAGACCATCAAGTTCCTCGTCCAGGGGACCCTGTACCCGGACGTCGTGGAGTCCGGCGGAGGCGAAGGCGCCGCCAACATCAAGAGCCACCACAACGTGGGCGGCCTTCCTGAGGACCTCAAGTTCGAGCTCGTCGAGCCCCTGCGGGCGCTCTTCAAGGACGAGGTCCGCGCTGTCGGCGCAGAGCTCGGCCTGCCCGCCGAGATCGTGGGACGCCAGCCGTTCCCCGGCCCCGGCCTGGGCATCCGGATCGTCGGCGAGGTCACCCAGGAGCGCCTGGACCTGCTGCGCAAGGCGGACGCGATC
>JAGLBH010000086.1:2804-7089 GCA_018260285.1 Arthrobacter sp.
ACTGGACGACGAGGTCTGGCAGATGCCCGTGGTTCTTCTCGCCGACGTGCGCAGCGTGGGCGTCCAGGGCGACGGCCGCACCTACGGCCACCCGATCGTGCTGCGCCCCGTCTCCAGCGAGGACGCGATGACGGCCGACTGGTCGCGTCTGCCGTACGACCTGCTCGCGCGCATCTCCAACCGGATCACCAACGAAGTGGACGGCATCAACCGAGTTGTCCTCGACGTGACGAGCAAGCCGCCGGGAACCATCGAGTGGGAGTAAACCCCTGACGAGTCGAACCGCCTCCCCACGCTAAGGAACATCCCAGACAGTGACTGAACCATCCAGCCCCCAGCCTCCTTTCGAGCCTCAGACCGCTGAGCCTGTCACCCCGGCCCCTGCGGCCGAGGCGGCTCGCGCTGACGCGCCGCAAGTGCAGGTCAAGCGCTGGCTGCGTTCCCTGACGCGTGGGGACGGCGGCTTCGCCTCGGCGGAGCTGCTCCACTTCACTCCCACCTCCCGGACGGCGATCGACCTGACGGCCGCCCACCCCTCCGGGCTCACCCAGCTCCTCTCCGGCCGGCGGACCCGCCTCTCGACGATGCTCCGCGACCAGGAGGCCTTCCGCGAGGCCATGCGCGCTGCCCGCGGCATCCGCTCCCGGATCTTCGACGTGGGCCAGGAGCGCGGAATCGACGCCGGATACCTGGCCTCCGGCATGGCCTATTGGCGGTACACCGGCCCAGACGGGTCGTCGTCGCCCATCTCCGCCCCCATTCTTCTCTCCCCTCTGCGCCTGACGATCCATTCGAGCCACAACGAGTACGAGCTGCAGATCGCAGGTCCGGCCCGCCTCAACCCCGTGCTGCTGCGCCACCTGCACCAGGACCACGGGATCGCGCTGGACGCTCCGGCCGTCGAGGCCAGCGCCTACGCCACAGCCCGCCTCAACCCGCTGCCCGTCCTCGACGTCATTCGCACAGCGACCCAGCACCTGCCGGACGCTCAGGTGGTCCAGCAGGTCTTCGCCGCGACCTTCGTGAGGCTCCTCGACCCGTCGGACGACCCGCGCGTGACCGAGCAGCATTCCATTATCCGGGACCTCGCGCTCTCCCCGCTGGTGGACGGCTCCGTGCCGCGCTTCCAGGAGGCGGCCCCCGCCTCCCCGGACGACCTCCACCCGAGCGAGGAGTTCCTGGTGCTCGACGCCGACGCCTCGCAGCATGCGGTCGTCGACCGTGCGGAGTCGGGGGAGTCCTTCGTGGTGTCCGCCCCTCCCGGAACCGGCCAGACCCAGACGGCCATCAACGTGGCCGCGCGGCTGGCGTTCAGAGGGCGCCGCGTCGTCGTCGTCGCAGAGCGCCGCTCGGCCGTCAACCAGTTCGAGTCAACCCTTGCCGACCTGGGGCTGGACTCCCTCGTGCGCGTTGTGGACGGCGACCTTCAGCCCGATGAGGTGCGTCGGCATGCGATCTCGGCCGTGGCCCGCAACGAGCGAGCCGAGGCCATGGACCTCGAGGACCTGCACCGTCTTCTGACCCGCAGGCGAGAGCTTCTCCAGGAGAGCGTGCGTTCCCTGCACGACGAGCGCCCTCGCTGGGGCTGCTCCGTGCACGAGGCCATGCAGGCCCTGGCAACCCTCACCAGCGAGCCGGTGCCGCCGTGCACTCGGGTGCGCCTGCCCCAGTCGGTGCTCGAGCGGCTCGTGGACCGCACCTCCGCCAAGGCGAAGCTGCGGCGCTACGCGGAACTGGGCGGCCTCAACGAGGAGCTGGCCGCCAACGCGTGGCACGGGTCCAGGATGCCCACGGTCGTCGCCACCAACGAGGCGCTGGCTCAGGCCCGCCACCTCAGCGAGTCGCTCAGCAGGACCGCGGAGGAGATGAAGGACGCCGCTGCCCTCGCCGCCATGCGCCCGGGCCGGACGCTGCGGGAATGGGCGGAGCAGCTTGAGATCATCACCCGCATCGACTCCTCGCTCGAGCGCTTCAAGCCGGATATCTTCGACGGCGAGGTCAAGGATCTGCTGGCGGCGACCTCCTCGGGCGCCTGGCGGCGCCAGAACGGCATCCAGATGGGAACGTTCACCCGCTCCCGCCTGCGCCGCGTGGCCAAAGAGCTCCTTCTGCCCGACGTCTACATGGACGACCTGAACAGCGCCCTCGTGGAGGTCGCCGATCAGCACGCGGTCTGGAAGAAGTACGCGATCCCGGGGCGCACTCCCGGCATCGTGGGGGACATCAGCGCGCTGCGCCGCCGTGTCACGGCTCTCATCAAGGACGCCGAGGGACTCGCCGTCCATGCCAGGGGCACGAAGTTCCCGCCCAATCCGGCCGAGGTTCCCATCACCTTGGTCGAGCGCAGGGCCCTCTCCCTTGTGGAGGACCGCCACGCACTCTCCACGCTCCCCGAGCGCACCCAGCTGGAGGACCAGCTCGTTCTGCTCGGGATCAAGCCGCTCCTGGAGGACCTGACCCGCCGGGCGATCCCGCCCCAGCAGGTCGGCTCCGAGCTGGACCTCGCCTGGTGGAGCTCGGTGCTCGAGAAGATCATGGCCCAGGACAAGACCCTCGTGGGCTTCGACGCCTCGGCCCTCGCCACGCTGGAGTCCGAGTACCGTGAGGCCGACGAGCGCCATATCGCCTCTGGCCCCGGCCGTCTCATCGAGGCGCTGGGGGAGCGGTGGCGGCGCGCCGTGGCCAAGCGGCACGCGGCGAGCGCCTCCCTGCGCGCCCTGCTCCTCGACGGCGAGGTGACCGTCCGGACCCTCGGCGACGAGGACGAGGAGCTCGTCACCTGCATGCACCCGCTGTGGCTGGGCTCCGTGCACACCCTTCCCGGCCTGCTGGGCGAGGACTTCACCGCGGACGCCGTCATCATCCTCGACGCCCATGCTCTCAACACCGCGCACGCTCTGGGCGTGCTCGCCCGGGGACGCCAGGTCATCGCCTTCGGCGACCCGATGCTTCCCGGCCCACGCCCCTTCACCGCCTCGCCCGCGGGCGGGGCAGGAGCCGCCCAGCCCGAGGGGGAGAGCCTGTACACCTCCCTTGCCGCCGTGCGCCCCACGATGGCGCTGGAGCACCTGTACCGCTGCGTCGACTCCACGCTCGCCGAGCGACTGAGCCATGAGTTCTACGGCGGCCAGATCGAAGTGCTGCCCCGAGGGGACGCCCTCGCAGCCGGCCTGCGCCGGGTGCGGGTGGAGTATCTGCACGACGGCGTGGGCCCCCAGACGGCGCGCAGCCTCGAGATCGAGTCTGTCCCGGCTGAGGTCAAGCGCTGCGTGGACCTGGTCTTCGACCACATCCGCACCACGCCGGAGAGCTCCCTGGCCATCGTCACTGCGAGCGCCCGCCATGCGGCTCGCGTGGCCGAGGCCGTGCGCGTCCGCATGGAGCACGAGCCCTGGGCCGCAGAGTTCTTCCGCTCGGGCACCGAGCCCTTCCTCATCCTGCCCCTCGAGCGGGCGAGCGGGCATGTGCGGGACCACATTGTCTTCTCGATCGGGTACGGGCGCTCGTCGTCGGGCACCCAGGCGACGTCCTTCGGGCCTCTGTCCCAGCCGGGCGGCCGCGAGCTCTTCAACGTGGCGCTGACCCGCGCGCGCAAGGCCCTGCATGTGCTCTCCGCCTTCCGACCCGCGGACATCGACGAGCACGCCGTGGGCTATGGCGCTCTGGACCTGTACGAATTCCTCGTGGCCGAGTCCAGCGCCAATCCGGTCCGGGCTGTGGACTCTCCTCCCAGCCCCCTTCTCAACGACCTCTCCTCTCGGCTGCGGGCCCGGGGCCTGCGGGTGCGCGAGAACGTCAACGACGTCATCGACATCGCCGTCTTCGAGCAGGGCTCCTCGGGCCGGGACCGGGCCCCTGTGGCTGTGGTCTCCGACTCCACGCGCGCCTACCAGGAGACGGGCGTGCGCGAGCGAGTGCGCTTGAGGCCCCAGCGGCTCGAGCGCTTCGGCTGGACGGCGATCCCGGCCTGGTCCGTGGAGGTCTTCTCCGATCCGAATCGCAGCGCCGATCGGATCATCAGCGCTCTGGGGGTGGCCCCTGTGGTCTCGGCCACCGCGATTGCGGCGGAGCAGGATCTCCAGGACGAGACCGAAGCCCACCCGGACTCGGTGCACACGGTGGAGTCCGCTCGCGAGGAGCCCAACGCGTGACCCGGCGGCCCCGGCGCCGCGTGGAATCCCCGCCGGGCCGCCCCGCGGGTGAGGCCTCTGCCGCCCCGATCATCCTGAGCTTTCCGGCGGCACGGACCCCGGGTCTCAGCGCCCCTGCCGAGATGCCGCCTGCC
>JAGLBH010000087.1 GCA_018260285.1 Arthrobacter sp.
CATGTGGCGGCCCAGCTCGCGGCGGGCGCGCTCGGCCTTGAGGCCCTGAGGTGCGGAGCGGAATCGCGTGAGCGCCTCGGCCGGGGTGGGGCTGGGCTCCCAGCCGTCGAGGTGCGGCTCGTTCGTCCGGAAGGAGGGGGCGGGCTCCGGGGCCGGTACGGGGGCAGGCGTCGGGGCCGGAGCGGGGGTGACCGCGGCGGGGACGGCAGCGGGGGCCTCCGCTGCCGGGGCAGGAACGGGTGCCGCTTCTTGAGGGCGTGCCGGTGCGGGGGGCGCCTCACCGGTGGTCGACGGCGAGGGGGCCTCTGCCGGCGGGGCCACCGTGGCGGGGGCCTCTGCCCGAGGCGCCTCGACTGTCGGGGCCTCATGTTTCGGAGCCTCTTCAGCGCGGGTCTCGTCCTTCTTGCGCCGTCCGAAGAGCCGGTCGAAGATCGCCATGGGCTGTCCCCCTTGAAGTTGTGGGTGTGGGTCGTGTTCCAACGTACCGGAAATGCGTCCACACCACGGCCGCCTTCTCCAGGTCACGGCCGCCTTCGGCCCGGATCGCCCCGGAAAGACAGCAGAAGGCGGCCGCAGTCTGAAGAAGGCGGCCGCCATCTGTACGCACAGGGCGGGAAGAGCTGGGCGGAAGGGGCTACTTCAGCCACACCGCGCTGTTCGGCGCCAGAATGCCGGCAGGGCACTCATGGGACGCGACGAGGATCTCGCCCTCGGGCAGCGCGAAGTCGGTCTCGCCCATGTTGGCCACCACGGTGACGCTCCCCACGACGAAGGAGAGGATCCCCGCTGCGGGGTCGTGCAGACTGGAGAACGCGAAGTCCGCCTGGCCCAGGCTCTCGCTCTTGCGCAGGCTCAGGGCCTGGCGGTACAGCTCGAAGGTGGACCCGTGAACGCCCACCTGCTCGCTCGCGGCGTAGCGGGCGAAGGACTCCGGCTGGGGCAGCCACGGGTCAGCGGGGCTCTCGGCGTCGGAGAACCCGTACCCGGGACGGGAGGCGTCCCAGGGCATGGGCACGCGGCAGCCGTCCCGCCCGCGCTCCGCGCCCTTGGTTCGGAAGAAGGACGGGTCCTGGCGCACCTCGGCCGGGAGGGTCGTGTGCTCAGGCAGGCCCAGCTCGTCGCCCTCGTAGATGTAGGCGGAGCCGGGCAGAGCGAGCTCAATGAGCGCAGCGGCGCGGCCGCGGGCCAGGCCCAAGGCCTCGTTGGGCTGCTCGTCCTCGGCGGAGATGCCGCGGGGGTACGTCGTCGGATCCGAGAGGCCGTAGCGGGAGGAGTGGCGCACGGTGTCGTGGTTGGAGAGGACCCACGTGGCCGGGCGGCCGAGGCGGCGGGCGTTGCGCTCCGTCTCCTCGATGTTCGCGCTCATGCGCTCAGCGGACCAGCCGGAGAGGAGGAACCCGAAGTTGAAAGCCTGCTGCATCTCATCCGGGCGGATGTAGCGGAAGAGGCGCTCGACGTCCGGCACCCAGGCCTCGGCGACCATCATGCGGTCGCCGTCGTACTCGGAGAGCACGGCATTCCAGTCGCGGTAGATCTCGTGGACGCCGTCCTGGTCGAAGAACGGGGAGTCCTCGTGGTTGGGGTCCACCGTGCCGCCCTCGAGCATGTGTGCCTGAAAGTTCCAGTCCGGCAGGCCCTCGGCCTTGATCATCCCGTGGGCCACGTCCACGCGGAAGCCGTCGACGCCGCGGTCCAGCCAGAAGCGCAGCACGTCGCGGAACTCGGCGCGCACCTCCGGGTTGGTCCAGTCGAGGTCCGGCTGCGTCGTGTCGAAGAGGTGCAGGTACCACTGGCCCGGCGTGCCGTCCTCGCGCTGCACGCGGGTCCACGCCGCGCCGCCGAACACGGAGTTCCAGTTGTTGGGAGGCAGCTCGCCGTCGTCGCCCTTGCCGTCCCGGAAGATGTAGCGGGCGCGCGCGGCGGAGCCCTCGGGAGACGCAAGGGCCTCCTGGAACCAGACGTGCTCGTTCGACGTGTGGTTGGGAACGAGGTCCACAATCGTCTTCATGCCGGCGGCCTTCGCTGCGGCGAGGAGCTCGTCGAAGTCCGCGAGGGTGCCGAACATCGGGTCGACGTCGCGGAAGTCGGCGACGTCGTAGCCCCCGTCGTGCTGAGGCGAGACGTAGAAAGGAGAGAGCCACAGGGCGTTGACGCCGAGCTCCGCGAGGTAGGGAATGCGGCTCGTCACGCCGCGAAGGTCCCCCATGCCGTCCCCGTCCGCATCCGCGAAGGAGCGGGGGTACACCTGGTAAACGACGGCGTCAGCCCACCAGGGGCTCTCAGAGCTCGGTGGCGCGGCTGATGCAGAGACATTCACAAGGTCGGTCATAGGTTCCTCAGATTTTTTGGGACTAATCTACGCAAGCGTTTGCGTGACGTGATCCACACTACTAAGGTGGAGACAATCACTCAAGTGACGAGAGCCGCGAGGAAGCGGCTCGCATCCCCTCCAGGAGATCTCCATGAACGCACGCCGCGTCCTTTCTACCGTCGCCGCAACGAGCGCCCTCGCACTGACCCTGTCAGCCTGCGGCGGCTCCGGCTCGTCTTCCACCTCCGCCGCTTCCTCGGGTGAGGACTCTCGCGGGCCCATCACCTACGTGCAGGGCAAGGACAACCCCGGGATCATCCGCCCGATCATCGACAAGTGGAACGCATCCCACCCGAACGAGAAGGTCACGTTCAAGGAGCAGTCGGACAACGCCAACCAGCAGCACGACGACCTCGTCCAGAACTTCCAGGCGAAGAACGCCGACTACGACGTGGTCTCCGTGGACATCGTCTGGACTGCGGAGTTCGCCGCCAAGGGCTGGCTCGTGCCGCTCGAGGGCAAGAACGCCGTCTCCACTGAGGGCATGATCCCCGCGACCGTCAAGGGCGCCACGTACAACGGCAAGCTCTACGCGGCCCCGACCTCCACCGACGGCGGCATGCTCTTCTACCGCAAGGACCTCGTCAAGACTCCCCCGAAGACGTGGGACGAGATGATGAGCATGTGCTCCATCGCCAAGGAGAACAACATCGGCTGCTACTCGGGCCAGTTCGCCAACTACGAGGGCCTGACGGTCAACGCCGCTGAGGCCATCAACTCCGCCGGCGGCAAGGTTGTGGACGACTCCGGCAAGGCTGCCGTGAACACCGCCGAGGCGCAGAAGGGCCTGCAGCAGCTCGCCGACGCCTACAAGAACGGCAACATCCCCAAGGAAGCCATCACGTACCAGGAAGAGCAGGGCCGCATGGCCTTCGAGAGCGGCAAGCTCCTCTTCCTCCGCAACTGGCCGTACATCTACAACCTGGTGAAGAACGACGCGACCTCCAAGGTCAAGGACACCTACGGCATCGCCCCGCTCCCGGGCAAGTCCTCGCTGGGCGGCCACATGGCAGCGCTCAACGTGAACTCGAAGAACAAGGCCACGGCCACGGACTTCATCAAGTACCTCTCCTCTGAAGAGGTCCAGCGCACGAGCGCCATCAAGGGCTCCCTCGCTCCGGTGACCGCGAAGCTCTACGATGACCCCGAGCTCCTCAAGCAGCTTCCGTACCTCTCCGTCCTCAAGGAGTCCCTGAGCACGGCTGTGCCGCGCCCGGTGACCCCGTTCTACCCGGCCGTGACGAAGGCGATCCAGGACAACGCCTACGCCGCGATCAAGGGCGAGAAGACCCCGGCAGCAGCCACGGCTGACATGGAAACCGCGATCAACTCGGCCTCCCAGAAATAGCATCCGCTGGACAGCGGGGGCGCGACTGCATGCAGGCGCGCCCCCGCTCCATACCCTGTGAAACGAGTGACCATGGCGAGCAAAGTCGTCCCTCAAACCGCCTCAGCGCGGCCCAAGGCTGCGGGTGCGGTGAGCAAGAAGAGCTCCAGCATCGGATGGGCAGCCCTTCTCCTGGCCCCCACCCTTCTCCTCCTCGGGGTTGTCATCCTGTATCCGCTGGTCTCGGCGATCCAGATGTCCTTCCTCAAGGACGCCGGCCTCGACCCCGCGACCGGCATGTTCTCTGAGGGCGGCAGCGCTGGCTTCAGCAACTACTCCAACTGGGTCCTCCAGCAGTGCGGCGGCGCGGCCTGCGCCCCCGGCACGCTCGGCTCCAAGTTCTGGCCCTCCGTGGGCAACACGTTCTTCTACGCCGTGGTCACCGTGGCGCTGGAGACGATCTTCGGCTTCTGGATGGCCATCATCATGGCCCGCACCTTCAAGGGCCGCGGCCTCCTCCGCGCCGCCGTGCTCGTGCCCTGGGCCATCCCGACCGCTGTGACCGCCAAGCTCTGGTACTTCATGTTCGACTACAGCGGCATCATCAACCACCTTCTGCCCGGCAACCCGATCCTCTGGCTCGGATCCGAGTCCGCGGCCAAGTGGGCCATCATCATCGCTGACGCGTGGAAGACGACGCCGTTCATGGCCCTTCTCATCGTGGCCGGCCTCCAGATGATCCCCGGCGACGTGTACGAGGCCGCCCGCATGGACGGCGCAAGCACGTGGCAGCGCTTCTGGCACATCACGCTGCCTCTCGTGAAGCCCGCCCTCATGGTGGCGATCCTCTTCCGCACGCTCGACGCGCTGCGCATGTACGACCTCCCGGCGATCCTCACCGGCGGCGCCAACAACACGAGCACGTTGTCCATGCTCGTCGTCGAACAGATCCGCCAGGGCTTCAACTCCGCCTCGGCTCTGTCCACCATCACCTTCCTCGTCATCTTCGGCGTGGCCTTCATCTTCATCCGCTTCCTCGGGGCTGATGTCACGGACGGCGCCACCCCGAAGAAGGCCAAGAAGACTGCACAGAAGGAGACGGCCGCATGAGCTCCCCCGTCGCATCACCCCAGATCCAGGCAGGGGCGGAAGGCGTGAGCGCCCCCGCTCCGCGCCGCACGGAAGCCCTCAAGCGCTCTCAGCGCACCGAGCGGTGGGCCCTCGTCCGGACCTACCTCTCGGCCGCGGTGATCGTCCTCTGGTGCCTCGCCCCGTTCTACTGGATGGCCGCCACGGCGTTCCGCCCCTCGGACTACACGTTCGAGACGACGCTCTGGCCCACCCACCCGACGATGCAGAACTTCACGACGGCGTTCAGCGAGGACATGGGCAACCACTTCGCCCGGGCCCTCATGAACTCGGTCATCATCTCGGCTGCGACAACGGTCTTCGCCCTCGTCGTCGGCGTCTTCGCGGCGTACGCCCTGGCCCGCCTCGAGTTCCCCTTCAAGGGCATGGTCCTCGGGTTCATCCTGGGCGCCTCGATGTTCCCCGGCGTCGCGCTCATCACCCCGCTGTTCAAGCTCTTCACGGACATCGGCTGGATGGGCACGTACCAGGCGCTCATCATCCCGAGCATCTCGTTCGTGCTCCCGCTGACGGTGTACACGCTCACGAGCTTCTTCCGGGAGCTTCCGTGGGAGCTCGAGGAGGCGGCCCGCATCGACGGCTGCTCGCCCGCCCAGGCGTTCATCAAGGTCATGCTGCCGCTCGCGGCCCCGGCGGTCTTCACCACCGCGATCCTGGCGTTCATCGCCTCGTGGAACGAGTTCCTCATCGCCTCGGTGCTCTCGGACGACAAGACGCAGACGGTCACCGTGGCCATCGCCAAGTTCGCCGGCGCGCTCCCCCACCAGGAGCCGTACACGGCGGTCATGGCGGCTGGCACCATTGTCACGATCCCGCTTGTTATCCTTGTCCTGGTCTTCCAGCGCCGCATCGTCTCCGGCCTGACCACCGGATCGGTGAAGTAGACCTCTAGCCCTAAGGAAAGCCGATGACCCGTCGCCCAGCTGACAAAAGCGAATTTCTGGACGGGGTCATCGGCTTTCTCTGTGCCTTCGCCCTGGGATTCACCCTCCTCATCGGGTGGAGCATCATCCGAGGGCAGCAGACCCCTGGCCCCTCCCTCATGCTCGCGGCGATCGTGCTCGCCATCTGGCTTCTCTGGCGACGGCGGGGCCAGTCAGCCCAGCCTGAGGACGACGACTGATGCCCTCGATCGATGTCGGGATTGAAGAGGTGGCCGCAGCAGCTGGAGTGGCCACCTCGACTGTCTCCCGCGCCCTGAGGAACCAGCAGGGGGTCTCCGAGGCCACCCGCCAGCGCATCCGGGCCCTCGCCGCGGAGCTCGGCTATGTGCCCACGTCGGCGGCGGCCCGCCTGGCATCCGGCCGCACGCACACGATCGGCGTGCTCGTCCCGACGATGAACCGCTGGTTCTTCTCCAGCGTGCTCGAGGGGATTGACGAGGTCCTCCACGCCGCGGGGTACGACCTCATGGTCTTCAGCCTCACCGGCCGAGGCTCCGAGCGCCAGAGGCTTTTCGACCGGGCGCTGCGGGGCAGGAAGCTCGACGGGCTCATCGTCCTCGGCTTCCCCCTCTCACGGCCTGAGGAGGCTCGGCTGCGGGACGCCGGGGTGCCCGTCGTCGCCGTCGGCCACAGCGTGCCGGGTGTCACGAGCGTCTCGATCGACGACCGCTCCGTCATGGAGACGGCCGTGGACCATCTCCACCGGCTGGGGCACCGGGACATCGGGTTTCTCGCGGGCGGGATGGAGTTCGACCTCTCCTTCGCCGTGCCGCGCATGCGCGAGGAGGGGTTCCACGAGGCCCTGCGCACCCGGGGGCTCATGCTCCGCCCGGAGTTCCGGGGCAGGGCGGCCTTCACGGTGGAGTCGGCCTATGCGGCCGGGCGGCACCTCGTGGAGCGCTGGGCCATCACCCCGCGGCCCACGGCCATGGTGGCGTGCTCCGACGAGATGGCCTTCGGGCTCATCGCCGCCTTCCGCGAGGCCGGGCTCCGCGTGCCGGAGGACCTCTCCGTCATGGGCGTGGACGACCACGACTTCTCCGAGTCCTTCGGCCTGACCACCGTGGCGCAGGACGCCGTGGGCCACGGCCGGATGGCCGCCCGCCTCGCGCTCTCCCCTGAGCGGCGGCGTCTGGCCCCCTCTGAGCCCGTCCCGCATGAGCTCAGGGTGCGGCGGTCGACGGCGGCCCCGCGGCAGCGCGCCTAGCCCTCTGTTGCGCCGCCCGCTTTAACGCAGCTCAGCCGAGAGAAGGCGGCGTTCTGAGCGGGCGGTGTCAGAGGGTCGGCGCAAC
>JAGLBH010000088.1 GCA_018260285.1 Arthrobacter sp.
CCTGCTCGAGCGCCTGGGGACCCGAGATGTAGATGCCCAGCTGTGCCCCGCGCCCCGTGCCGGCCACGAGGCCCACGGGGGTCGCGAGCCCGAGGGCGCAGGGGCACGCGATGACGAGCACCGCGAGGGCGGGGGTGACGGCCTGCGCGGCCGACCCCGTAGCGATCCACCAGCCCGCGAGCGTCAGCGTCGCGAGTCCCAGCACGACCGGCACGAACACGCCGGAGATGCGGTCCGCCAGCCGCGCGATCCCGGCCTTCTGCGCCTGGGCCGCCGACACGAGCCGGCCGATCCGGGCGAGCTGGGTGGCGGACCCCACGGACTCGGCGGTGATCTCTGCGCTGCCGTCCACGACGACGGTGCCCGCGTGCACCTCATCCCCCGCGCGAGCGCTGCGGGGCAGGGGCTCGCCCGTCATCGAGGAGGTGTCCACGCTGATGCCGCCCGCGGTGACGCGGCCGTCCGCGGGCAGGACGTCCCCGGGGACCACCCGCACGACGTCCCCCTCCCGGAGGCTGGAGGCGGGCACCGTGGTCGGGTCCAGGGGCAGCCCCTCCCGCTCCACGAGCAGGGCCGTCTGGGCGGTGGCCGCGAGCAGGCTTCGCACAGCGGCGGAGGCGCCCCGGCTGGCTCGGTGCTCGAGGACCCGCCCGGCCAGGAGGAAGGTCACGATGACCGCCGCGCTCTCGAAGTACAGGGCGCTGTGGGCCGGCGCGGCTGAGGAATGGGGGGCCGGGCCCGCGGCGTGGGGGCTCGCGGCGGCTGCGAGGAGGCCGCCCATCGACACCGCGTAGGCCGCCGTCACCCCGAGCGAGACGAGCGTGTCCATCGTGGACGAGCCGTGCCGCGCATTGACGAGCGCCGCCCGGTGGAAGGGCCACGCGGCCCAGAGGGCCACCGGCGTCGTCAGCGCGGCGATCACCCACTCGCTGCCCGGGAAGGCGAGGCCGGGCACCATGCTCAGCACCACCACCGGGAGGGTGAGCGCGATGGCGACCCAGAGCCGGGGGAGCAGGGGGTCCGGGCCGTCGTCGGCCGGCGGGTCCTCGCTCTCGACGACGGCGGCCCCGTAGCCCGCGCGCTCCACGACGGCGATGAGCTCCGCGGGGTCAACGGGCCTGGCGGTCTCCACCCGCGCGGAATGGAGGGGCAGATTGACCGTGGCCGTGACGCCCTCGAGGGCGTTGAGCTTCTTCTCCACGCGGCGCACGCACGAGGCGCACGTCATGCCGTGGATCGTCAGGTCGATCGGCCCGGTCTCCATGGGTCAGTCCTCGCCCACCACGCTGTAGCCCGCCTCGGCGACGGCCTCGGAGATCTGGGGGCGGGTCAGGGGCGCGCTCGACTCGATGCTCACGCGCGAGGCTCCCTCGGCGGCCAGGTCCACGGCGACGCCGGTGACCCCCTCGAGGGCCTGGAGCTCTTCGGTCACAGCCGTGACGCAGTGCGAGCAGGTCATGCCTTCAACGAGGACGGTGGTGTTCACGGGTGCTCCTTGGGGTGGGTCTCGGGTGTCAGCGGACGAGGCGGCTGACGATTTTGGTGACTTCTGCGACCTTCTCGTCCAGGTCGCGGCCTTCGGCATGGGCAACGCAGTGGGCCATGTGCTGCTCCAGGAGCTTGATGCTCACTCCTCGCAGGGCGGCGTCCGCCGCGGCGACCTGGGTGAGGACGTCCACACAGTAGACGTCCTCTTCCACCATGCGGGCGATGCCCCGGATCTGCCCTTCGATGCGCTTCAGGCGGGCGAGCAGCGGGTCCTTGTCCGCGGTGTACCCGTGAGGGGGCTCCGGTGCGGTGCAGATGTCCATGCAACCAGGATACCCCCCTGGGGTATGAGGTCAACTGGTGGGATGCGGCTCTTCGGCGGCGTTCCGCCTGCGCACCCTCTTTCTCGGGGGCGCTTCCGCTGCGCCCCCTATATCTCGGGGGCGCACTGGACTGCACCCCCGGTTTCTCGGGGGCGCACTCGCCTGCACCCCCAATATCTCGGGGGTCTCATTTCATGCACCCCCGGTTTCTCGGGGGTTTTCCGCCTAGACCCCCGGATCTTCCCTGTACCCCTTGAATTTCCGGGGGTTTATAGAGGATCCGGGGGTGTAGGGGCATCGGCTGCGCTGCTCCCTCGAGCGGCACCTCCGGCAGGCGCCTTTTCCGCCGTGACGAATCCACGTTTCGGACGCCTTCTCCAGGTCGCGGCTGCCTTAGGGTCTGAATCCGCGGGAAGGCGGGCCGAAGGTGTCCGTGACCTGGAGAAGGCGTCCGCAGTCTGGAGAGGGCGCTTGCGCTTCAGGCTCGTCGGGCCCGCACGCCCCCGGTTTCTCGGGGGCGCACTCGCCTGCACCCCCAATATCTCGGGGGTCTCATTTCATGCACCCCCGGTTTCTCGGGGGTTTTCCGCCTAGGCCCCCGGATCTTCCCTGTACCCCTTGAATTTCCGGGGGTTTATAGAGGATCCGGGGGCGTAGAGGAGGCGGCAGCTGCCAGCGGCCCCCACCCCTCAGGCCCCAGCCCAGCCAGTGCGCCCGGGCCGGCACAATGCAGAAGACCCCCGGCCGCTCAGAGAGCGATCGGGGGTCTTCGAGAGTCAGCGGCTGGCGCTGAAGGCCGTGATTAGGCCTTCGTGCGGCGCTGGATGGCGCTCCAGGCGAAGGAGACGAGGAGTGCGCCGATGACGGCCCAGAAGAGGGTCGTGATGTTGAAGCCGGAGTTGACGTTGAAGTTCATGATGGTTCCGCCGATGAAGCCGCCGACGAGAGCGCCGACAACACCGAGGATGAGGGTCGGGAGGAAGCCGCCGCCCTGCTTGCCGGGCATGATGAGCTTGGCGATAGCGCCAGAGGCGAGGCCGACGAGAATCCAGATGATCCAGTTCATGGGGTAACTCCTTGTAAGTCACAGTGTGGGGAATGCCTCCACCGAGGGAAGCCATCCTAATGTTACGGCATATGCGATGCCAATAAAGGGGTGAGAGCGTGACTTATAGCACGTTACTTGCGAGTATTTCACCTCAGTCTCACGATCTGCCCCGCACAGCCTTTCGGAACTAAGGTGGATAGGGACCCCGCTTCTCCTGCCTCAAGGAACCAGTCCCATGAACACCGTCCCCCGCACGCTCATCGCCGTCAACGGCGGCCTGAGCGATGCCTCATCCACCCGGCGGCTTGTCGACCAGCTCGCGGCCTCGGCCCAGCGACAGGCCCTGGAGCGCGGAATCCGCCTGGACGTGCGCGTTCTGGACCTGCGAGACTTCGCGCGGGAGCTCGGGGAGGGGCAGATCACCGGTCGGACGGAGGGGGCGCTCCGGGAGCACATCGACTCGCTCGGCTCGGCAGACGCGCTCATCGTGGCAAGCCCCACCTTCAAGGCCAGCTACTCGGGCCTCTTCAAGTCCTTCTGGGACCTCACCACCGACGGCGCGATTGCGGGCATCCCCACCCTGCTGGCCGCCACCGGAGGCTCCGCCCGCCATGCCCTCGTCATCGAGCACCACCTGCGGCCCCTCTTCAGCTACCTCAAGGCCCTTGTGCTGCCCACCGCCACCTTCGCAGCCACGGACGACTGGGGGACAGACCGCCTCGCCGCTCGGATCGACCGGGCTGCGGGCGAGCTCGCTGGCCAGCTGTGCCGGGGCGTGGGCTTCGGCGAGCAGGAGCACGCCGCCGCCGAGCGACGCGCTGCAGAGAACGCCGTCACGGAGACCGTGGAGCAGGACCCCTTCCTCTCGGGGGCCCAGTGACCCGGGAGCCTGTGTCCTCGAACTCGCTCCGCAGCCCCGGATGGCGCGCCTACTTTGAGGGCTCCCAGCTCTTCCGCGAGGCGCTGGAGACCTCCCTCAAGGAGGCCTGCGGCCTCTCCCTGGCGGATTACAACATTCTGCTCATCCTCTGGGAGACCCGGGACCCGATGCCCATGGCGGCCCTCTCCCGGGCTCTGGTCTTCCTCCCGAGCCGCCTGACCTACGCCGTGCGCTCCCTCAAAGAGCGGGGGCTCGTCACGCAGGAGCCGTCGTCGGCCGATCGCCGAAGCCTCGTGGTGTCTCTCACGGACGTCGGCGCAGACGCCTTCGAGGCCGCCCGAAAGGTTCACGCGCAGGACATCCGGGAGCTCTTCCTGGACCACCTCGGGCCGGAGGACACGGCGGTGCTGGAGCGCGTGTTCTTCGAGCTCAAAGACCGTCTGACCGAATAGCCCGGCTCAGCTCGAGGCGAGCGGGAGGCGCACCTCGAACCGGGTCCGCCCCGGCCGAGACTCCACGGAGACAGCCCCGCCGTGCGCTTTGGCGATGGCCTGGACGATCGAGAGCCCCAGGCCTGTGGTGCCGTCCGAGCCGGATCGCGCCGTGTCGGCACGGGTGAAGCGCTCGAAGATCTGCGGCAGGAAGTCAGGCTGGATGCCCTCGCCGTCGTCGGTGATGGTCACGAGCGCCCAGCGGCCGTCGTCGGACGGATGCACCCCTGCCTCCACCCGCGTGCCCACGGGGGTGTGCTTGCGCGCGTTGGAAAGCAGGTTCGTCAGCACCTGGTGGATCTGACGCTCGTCGCCCCGCGTGCCCACGGGGAGGGGGCTCGCATCCACGCTCCACTCGTGGTCGGGGGCGGAGACGCGGAAGTCGTTGACCGTCTCGCGGACCATCGCGGTGAGGTCCACGTCCGTCATGCGGGGCGCATGGCCCTCGTCCAGCCGGGCGAGGAGGAGCAGACCCTCCACGAGCACACTCATGCGGCGGGACTGGTCCTGGACGCGCTGCAGCGCCTTGTAGCCGTCGTCGGAGAACTGCTCGGTGGCGCCCAGCAGGTCCGAGTACCCGCGGATGGCGGCCAGCGGGTTGCGCAGCTCGTGGCTCGCGTCCGCGACGAACTGGCGGACCTTCATCTCCGAGGCCTGCCGGGACTCCAGAGCGCTCTCCACCGAGTCGAGCAGCTGGTTGAGGGCCTGGCCCACCGCGCCGGCCTCGGTGCCCTCGCGGGCGTCCTCGGGGGCCACGCGGGTGGCAAGCCGCACCTCGCCGGCCTCCAGGGGAAGGCGGGCGACGTCCTGCGCCACACGGGTCACGCGTTCCAGGGGCCGCAGCTCGCGGCGGATGATGAGGGTGCCTGCGACGGCGGCGAGCCCCAGCCCCGTGCCGCCCACGCCGAGGGCGATGACGCTCAGGGTGTCCAGCGCGCTGTTCATCTGGGCCAGGGGCAGGCCGGTGATGAGGGTCTGGCCGCTGGCGCTGACGGCCTTGACCCGGTATTCGCCCACGGAGAGCTTGACGCTCGTGGAGCCGCCCGGGGAGACCTCTTTGAGGGTGGCCTGGTCGTCCGCCGTCAGCGTGACGCGCTGGCCTGTCTTGTCCAGGATCTGGGCCGAGGTGACCGTGCCGCCCGTGATGACGGCGTTGAGGGTGCCCGACCCCTGGCCCGGTGCGTCGAGGGGATCCCCGGACTTGCGGGGGCTGGCCGAGAGGGTGTCCTCATGGCCGAGCTCCCCGCGGAAGTGCGAGGCGCGGTCCGCCGCGAGGGTGAGCTGGTCGTCCGTCTGCCGCAGGAGCGCGTTCTGCATGAAAGTGTGCGTGAGCAGCCCCAGCGCCAGGGTGATCCCGGCGAGCAGCCCCACCACCACGGTGGTGAGCTTGGAGCGGAGGGTGCGCGGCCCGCGGAGGCCCTGGGGCGCCCGGAGAGCGGTCACGTGGCGGGCTTGAGCACGTAGCCGGCTCCGCGGACGGTGTGGATCATGGGCTCGTGGTTCACATCGATCTTCTTGCGGAGGTAGCTGATGTAGAGCTCCACGATGTTCACCTGGCCGCCGAAGTCGTAGTTCCAGACCGTGTCGAGGATCTGGGTCTTGGAGACCACCCGGCGCGGGTTCTCCATGAGGTACCTCAGGAGGTCGAACTCGGTGGCCGTCAGCTGGATGTCCTCGCCGGCGCGCGTGACCTCCCGCGAGTCCAGGTCCATCCGGAGGTCTCCCACGACGAGCTTCGAGTCGTCCGCGGCGACGACGCCGGAGCGCTGCACCAGGCGGTGCACTCGGATGAGCACCTCCTCCATGGAGAAGGGCTTCGTCACGTAGTCGTCCCCGCCGGAGGCCAGGCCTTCGATGCGGTCCTCCACGCCGTCTTTCGCGGTGAGGAAGAGCGCGGGCGTCTCGGGGGCGAAGGTGCGGATCTTCGCCAGCGCCTCAAGGCCGGTCAGCCCGGGCATCATCCAGTCGAGAATGAGCACGTCGGGGCGGAAGTCGCGGGCCGTGCGGACGGCCTCGTCCCCGTCAGCGGCGATCTTGACCTGCCAGCCCTGCATGGTCAGCCCCATCTGGAGGAGCTCGGCGAGGTTGGGCTCGTCGTCCGCCACGAGGGCCCGAATCGGGGTGCCGTCCGGGTGTTCGAGCCGCGGAAGCTGGGAGGGAGAGAATCGCTGGTTCATACCCTTCATCCTTCGTGAGAGCGGTGTGGCCAGTCTATGCCTTTCCTGTGGGTGGACTGTGAAGGTTTTCCCGGACGATTCCAAGCCGAATGCACTAGGATGAGGTGTTTGCGGGCCCCCTAGTGACAGCTGCGGACAGAGGCCTTGTTCCACCACACTGCGGAGCCGCAGAAAGGTCAGTTGATGAAGCCAGTGCCACGCCCCGACGGAAGCCGCCCCTTCACCTCCTCAGCTCCCGAGACCCCCTACTGGGTCGGAGCGCAGGACGTCCGCGCGGCGCTCACCCCGCAGAAAGCCGTCAGCGCGCTGCGAGGCGTTCTGGATGCCGGGTTCAACCCCGAGCACGACGCCGACCGCTCCCGCATGCAGACGCCCGGGGGCACGCTCATGGTCATGCCCTCCGTGCTCGACCTGCCGGAGAAGGGGGTGGTCATGGGGGCCAAGCTCCTCACCCTGACGCCCGCCAACGCCGCAGCCGAGACTCCTGAGGGACGCCCCGTGATCCAGGGCCTCTACCAGCTCTTCGGCGGGCCTCACCAGGCCCCTCTCGCCGTGCTCGACGGCGCGGCCCTCACCGCCGTGCGCACCCCCGCCGTCTCCGCGCTGGGGGTGGAGCTGCTGCTGGACCCCGCCCGCCTCGCCGAGGCCCGAGCAGC
>JAGLBH010000089.1 GCA_018260285.1 Arthrobacter sp.
GCCGCCCGCCCGGCCCGGCCCGCCGTGGACGAGGTGCGGCACGGGCGAGCCGTGGCCAGTGGAGCTGCGGGCCGTCTCCGCGCTGAGGATGTGCACGCGCCCGTGATGGGCGGCGATGCCGAGGGTCAGCTCGCGGGCCGCCGCGGGGTTCCCCGTGCAGACCGTCGCCACGAGGGATCCCCGGCCGCGGGCGGCGAGGCGAACGGCGTCTGCGGCGTCGTCGTACCCGAGGATCGAGGAGACGGGCCCGAAGGCCTCGACCTCGTGGACCTCGGCCGCGTCGGGGTCGTCCCAGCGCAGGAGGACCGGGCACATGAACGCGCCGGTCTCCGGGGTCGCGAGGGGCTCGACGACGTTGACGCCGCCCGCCGCCTCGAGCCGGCTCACGGCAGAGCGGACGTCCTCCAGCTGCCCCTCGGAGACGAGCGCGCCCATCGTGGTGCCCTCCGTGCGGGGATCGCCGATGACCACCTTCGAGGAGATGCGCGCGGACACCGCCTCCGCGACCGCCTGGACGCGGCCCTTCGGCACGATGACGCGGCGGATCGCGGTGCACTTCTGCCCCGCCTTGACGGTCATCTCCGTGACGACGGCCCGCACGAACGCCTCGAACTCGGCGCTGCCCGGCTCGACGTCCTCCGCGAGGATCGCCGCGTTGAGGGAGTCCGCCTCGGCGGTGAAGCGGATGCCGCGCTCCTGGGCCTCCGCGCGCAGCCGGGCGGCGGTGGAGGCGGAGCCGGTGAAGGCCACGAGGTCCCGGTAGTCGAGGGTGTCCATGAGCCCGCGAGCGCTGCCCGCCGCGATCTGGAGCGACCCCTCCGGGAGAATGCCGGACTCCACGATGAGCCTCACGCACTCCACCGCCAGGTGGGCGGACGGGGTGGCCGGCTTGACGATCGTCGGCACCCCCGCGAGGAATGCCGGGGCGAACTTCTCGAGCATGCCCCAGACCGGGAAGTTGAAGGCGTTGATCTGGACGGCGACGCCGGGGAGCCGCGTGTAGATGTGCTCTGCGACGAAGGACCCGTCCTTGGAGAGCACCTCCACAGGGCCCTCGACGATGATCTGGTCATTGGGAAGCTCGCGCCGCCCCTTGGAGCCGTAGGTGAAGAGGACGCCGATTCCGCCGTCGACGTCCACCATGGAGTCCGTCCGGGTGGCGCCCGTCGTGGCGGAGACCTCGTAGAGCGCGTCCTTGCGGGCGGTGAGGTGCTGGGCCAGCTCCTTGAGCTTGAGGGCCCGCTGGTGGAAGGTCAGCTCGCCGAGGCCGCGCTGGCCCACGGTCCGGGCGTAGTCCACGGCGCCCGCGAGGTCAAGGGAGTCGGCGGGCACGCGGTAGAGGAGGGCGCCGGTGGAGGCGTCTTTGCCCTCGGCAGATCGGGAGGCGTCCGGGGTGACCCACCGGCCGGCGAGGTAGCTGGAAAGGAGGGGGGCTTCGACAGGCATGACGGCCTTTCCTGAACGATCGGTCAGTATGTGGGATCAGCCTAGCAGTCCGACCCGGACAGCAGGTGACCTGGAGCACATGAATCCGCCGCTCCCCCGCCCGAGGCCGAGCCGCGCCCGCCCCGCACCTCCTGACAAACCCGCACGGCGCGCAGGTGACACGACCCGCCCCGCCGCATATAATTAGGCGTCCTTTCTTTACGGCTCTCACTGACAGGTGCCCTCATGTCTCTCGCCTCTGCGCTTGCCCCTGCCCGATTCCGCCAGGCTTCCGCCGCCGTCCTCATCGCGGCGCTCGCCCTCTCCTCCGCGCCGGCTCAGGGGGCCACGGCGGCCAAGACCCGCACCGCCTCCTTCAGCGCAAGCCCCTCCTCCGTGACCATCGGCGCGGCCATCCAGGTCCGCGGCCAGGCACAGCAGCTCTCCGGCACCACGTGGAAGGCCACGCCCGGGGCCACCGCAACCGTCTGGTTCGATCAGGACGGCTCCCGCCCCAACACCGCCATGCGCACCATCAAGGCCGACTCCAAGGGCAACTTCTCCACGTCCTTCACCGCTTCTGCCAGCGGCGTCTGGACTCTCCGCATCGCCGCTGCCTCCGGCCGCCTGGCGAGCACGACGGCGCCCGTCCGCGTCAACGTTGTCATCCCCGCCTCCTTCAAGCCTGCCGCCGGAAGCATGAACTGCCCGAGCTGGGCGCCCATCAAGGGCAACGCGAGCAGCCGGATCTACCACGTCCCGGGCGGCCGCTACTACGCGAGGACCAAGCCTGAGATCTGCTTCTCCTCGGCCGCTGCCGCCGTGCGCGCCGGATACCGGGCGTCCAAGGCCTGAGCTCCTGCTCTCGCCCCGGGACCGTGTCGCGGCTCCTGGCACACCTCGCGGGTTAGCCTGAAGGCATGACAGATCACACCAGTTCCGCCCCCTGCGGGGGAGAGCCTGAGGCGGCCGGCGTCGTCGGCCCCCGCATCCGCCCGGCCGTGCCGGAGGACGTCCAGGAGATCCACGACCTCATCGTGGAGCTTGCGGTCTACGAGCGCGAGCCGGACGCGGTCAAGAACACGCCGGAGAGGCTGCGCGCGCTGCTGTTCGGGGAGCACCCGGCGATCTTCGCGTTCGTGGCGGAGGCCTCCCCCGAGCCGAGCGCCCAGGCAGGGACGCCGGGGCGGCGCATCGACGGGTTCGCCCTGTGGTTCCTCAACTACTCGACCTGGGAGGGGACGCACGGCATCTACCTCGAGGACCTGTACGTGCGGCCCGAGCGCCGCGGGTCGGGCCTCGGGAAGGCCCTGCTCACGCGGCTCGCGCAGACGGCGGTGGAGCGCGGCTACGCGCGTGTTGAGTGGTGCGTGCTCAAGTGGAACGAGCCGAGCATCGCGTTCTACAGGTCGCTTGGCGCCTATCCCCTTGAGGAGTGGGACACCTTCCGGCTGACCGAGGACGCGCTGACGAGCCTCGGCAGCGCCTGAGCCGAGGGCCGCAGCCTGGAATAAGCTCGCCTTTATTCCAGGTTACGGCCGTATCCTGGAAGAGTGACGACGCTCTTCCCGTATGACGGCAGCCCCCACGGCACTGTGGTGAGGCCGTGGCGGCAGGAACAGCGGGGCGGAAGCCGCGAGGATCGCATGATGACCTCTGTGACCGCCTCTGTCCCGCCGCTCCTTGCACAGGCTGCGCTGCAGCTCAGCGCTGAGACCTCTGCGGCTGCCGCCCGCGCGACTGAGCGCATGACCCGGGCGGACGCGCTGCTGGGGACCCGCGCGGAAGTCCTCAGCCGATTCATGTCCCGTGCGGAGTCCCTCGCCTCCTCGAAGATCGAAGGAATCTCGGCAACGCTCGAGGAGCTGGCACGGGCCGCAGCCGGCACACGGACGAGCCAGAGGGCGCTGAGCATGATTCGCGCCGGTGACGCGCTGCGGCACCTCATCCGTGAGTCGGGAGAGTCAGGGATCCTCACGCTCGAGGGCGTACTGGAGGCCCATCACATCCTCATGCGGGAGGACGAGCATCTCGGCGACCGAGCGTGCGCTGGACAGCTCCGCACTGTCCAGAACTGGATCGGCGGAAGCGACTACAGCCCCCGCAGCGCCTTGTACGTCCCCCCTCCGCCGGATCTCGTCCCCGCGCTCATGGACGACCTCTTCGAGTTCATGGCCCGGGAAGATCTGCCTCCCCTGGTTCAGGCGGCCGCGGCCCACGCCCAGTTCGAGTCGATTCACCCCTTCACCGACGGGAACGGGCGCATCGGGCGGGCGCTCATCAGCGCTCTCCTCCAGAAACGCGGCGTGACTCTGAATGCAGTCCTCCCCCTTGCGAGCGGCCTCAACGCGGTGCGAGACTGCTATTTCGCCTCCCTCACCTCGTCCCGAGAAGGGCAGTACGACGATCTCGTCCTGCTGCTCTGCGATGTGTCTGTGGCCGTCTCCGCTGAGGCGCTGACATCAGCAGAACGGCTTGCGGCGCTGCCGGGAGAATGGGCGGAGTGCCTGACGTCGCGCTCCGACTCGGCTGCTCGGAAGATTCTGCCCGAGCTCAGCCGCAGCCCCATTGTCACAGCCGACGAGGCGACAGCCCTGGCCGGGTCCTCGAGCGCCGCCTACACCGCCCTGACTGCCCTGGAAGAGGCCGGCATTCTCCGGGAGATCACCGGCAGGAAACGAGACCGGGTCTGGACAGCCGCAGGAATCTTCGATGAGATCACCGATCTTGACCGTAGAATCCAAGAACGCATGAAGTCACCACGAGAGGAAGATCTCGCATGAGCCCGCTGGAACCGTGGACCATCACCCTCGGCGAGCTGGACGAGCGCATGGGCATCGAGGTGCTCGAGGAGTCCGTGGAGCGCGTCGTGACCCGCATGCCGATCGAGGGCAACCGGCAGTCCTTCGGGCTGCTCCACGGCGGGGCGATGGTGGCTCTGGGCGAGGCCACGGGCTCATGGGCGGCCGTCAAGCACGCCTCCACCATGGGGATGGTCTGCGTGGGCGTGGACGTCAACGCCACCCACCACCGCTCATCCCGCAGCGGCTATGTCACGGCCACGGCCACTCCCCTCTCGCTCGGCCGCACCCTCTGCTCTCACGAGGTGATCATCACCGACGACGACGGGCGCCGCCTGTGCACGGTCCGCATCACGAACGCCATCACGCCGAAGGAGGACTAGATCGAGGGGCGGACGGCTGTCCGGTCCTCCACAGGGCGTGATGCCGCGCCTCCCGACGGGTCGCTGTCCACAACCCTGGCGGCTGCACCGCCGTGCGGCCCTTCCGCCGGAGATGATGAGCTCCATGCTCAACGCGCACTTCTCCTCCCCCTCTGTCCGCCGGCGCCGCTCAGCCGGAGAACTCATGAAGGTCTGCCCGGGTGTCTTCACGGACAGGGCGGCCTGGGAGGCCGCGGATCCGTGGGCCCGCTATGACTTCGCCCTCCGGCAGATCGGCCGAACACGGGTCCTGGCGGGGAGAGCGGCCGCCAGGGTCCTCGGGCTGCCGGTCTGGCCGGTGCCGGACGTCATCGAGGTCGCGGCGGCCACTCGCGGCAGGGCTGGCCGGGTGCACCTCAAGGGATGCCCGTTCAGTCTCCATGCCTTCGTGCACACCGGCGAGACGATCACGTGCGCAGGGCTGAGCCTCACCCCGCCGGCCGAGACGATCCTCCGGGCAGCCGCCCGCTCGCCCTTCGGAAGCGGCCTCGGGATTCTCGATGCCGCCCTCAAGAACCAGTCCTCGCCCGTCTCCATGCCGGGGCTCGACGAGCTCCTCGCCTGCGAAGGCCAGCTCCCCTGGCGAGGAGGGCGCCCGGCGCTGAAGGCCATGCTCACCCTGGCCACTCCCCTGAGCGGGTCCATCGCAGAGAGCCTCTCCCGCGCGGTGATGTACGAGCACGGCTTCGCGATGCCTCTGCTCCAGGAGCCCCTGGCCCTGCGCGACGGCACAGCGGCCCGGCCCGATTTCCTCTGGACCGACGAGGGGATCATCGGGGAATTCGACGGAAACATCAAGTACGGCCGCCTGCTGGCCGAGGGCCAGACGGCAGAGGATGCGCTCATTCGGGAGCGAGAGCGGGAAGTGCGGCTGCTGGAGTTGGGGTACTCCATGACTCGGTGGAAGTGGGACAGCGTGGTTGTTCCATCGCGGCTTGTCGCCCAGCTCGAGCGGGCTGGCGTGCCCCGGCTCTGCTCGAGGAGGCCCGTGGAGCTCACACCGGCCCAGTTCCGCGAGAGGCTGGAACGGCCGTGGGGCTAGCCCACCCGGAAAGGCTCGATCACACCAGAACGGCCTGTTCACACGTGGAAGCGGTGTGATGAGGACGTTTACGTGTGAAGTGGCGGGCGGCGGAGCGAGATCACACACACACGACCGGCGGCGGGGCGAGATCACACACACACGACCGGCGGCGGGGCTAGATCACACACAAACGGCCTGTTCACACGCACAAGACGTGTGAACAGGCCGTTCTGGTGTGATGAAGCAGCCTCGGGCCCGGCCTACCAGGTGTAGAAGCCCTGCCCCGACTTGCGACCGAGCTCGCCGCGGGCCACCTTGTCCCGCAGGATGGCGGGCGGCTCGAAGCGCTCCCCCAGGGTGGACGCCAGGTACTCGGCGATGCCGAGCCGCACGTCCAGCCCCACGATGTCCGTCGTCTTGAGCGGCCCCACCGGATGGCGGTAGCCGAGCACCATGGCGTTGTCGATGTCCTCGGCGGACGCCACGCCCTCCTCCACCATCCGCATGGCCTCGAGCGCAATGGCCACGCCCAGGCGCGAGCTCGCGAACCCGGGCACGTCCTTGACCACCACGGCCGTCTTCCCCAGGCCTTCCGCCCACGCGCGGGCCGCGTCCACCAGCTCCGGGGCCGTCTTCTCCGCGACCACCACCTCGATGAGGGACGACGCCGGGACCGGGTTGAAGAAGTGCAGCCCGACGAGCCGCTCGGGCCGCTCCAGGGCGTCGGCCAGGTCGGAGACGCTCAGCGAGGACGTGTTCGTGCCGATCCAGGCGTCCTCCCCGAGGGCAGCCTCGATCCGCCGCAGGGAGTCACCCTTGATCTGGAAGTCCTCGGGGACAGCCTCGACCACCAGGCCGCACCCGGCGAAGAGCGCCGCATCCGTGCCGACGGCCAGCCTCTCCCCGCAGGCGGCCTCGGACTCGTCGAGCAGCCCCCGCTCTGCGGAGGCGGCCACGGCAGACAGGATGCGCTCCTGTGCGGCGGCTGCGGCGTCGTCGTCCCGTTCGACGACGGCGACCGATGCGCCCTTGACGAGGAACGCGTGGGCGATGCCCGCGCCCATGCGGCCTCCGCCGAGGACGCCGACCTGTGCGGGAAGCTCAGTGCTCATGGGAATTCTCCTGGGGTGTGCTGCTG
>JAGLBH010000008.1 GCA_018260285.1 Arthrobacter sp.
CGGGGGCCTCGATGTAGCCGAAGCGGATGTTGAAGCCGTGGGCGAAGAAGAGAGCGTTGCCCGGCTTGAGGTTGTCCTTGATGGACTCTGCGTAGACCGTGCGCTGGACCTGGTCCGGCGTGAGGATCATGACGAGGTCGGCCTCGGCCACCGCGTCAGCGACCGAGAGGACCGTGAGGCCCTCTGCCTCGGCCTTGGCCTTGGACTTCGAGCCCTCTGCGAGGCCGATGCGAACGTCAACGCCCGAGTCGCGGAGGTTGAGCGCGTGGGCGTGGCCCTGGGAGCCGTAGCCGATGATGGCCACCTTCTTGCCCTGGATCAGGCTGAGGTCGGCGTCGTCGTCGTAAAACATCTCGGTCATTGCATTCTCCGATAGATAGAGGGAAAAGGTGGTTCAGTTCTTGTCCGCGCGCGATTTCTCGGGCACGGCTTTGGATCCGCGGGCGATGGCGAGCATGCCGGACTGCACATACTCGCGGATGCCGAAGGGCTCCAGGATGCCGACGAGGGCTTCCAGCTTCTCGGGGGTGCCCGTCGCCTCAATCGTGAGCGAGTCGGGCGCCACGTCCACAATATGCCCGCGGAAGAGCTCTGCGGCCTGCGTGACCTGGGGGCGCGTCGAGGCGTCCGCCTTGACCTTGATCATCATGTGGTCTCGCTGCACCGAGTTCTCGGGCTGCAGCTCGATGATCTTGAGGACGTTGATGAGCTTGTTCAGCTGCTTGGTCACCTGCTCGAGGGCCTTCTCGTCGGCGTCCACCACCACGGTGATGCGCGACTGCCCCGGAGCCTGGGTGGGCCCCACGGCGAGCGAGTGAATGTTGAACGCGCGGCGGGCGAAGAGGGAGGAGACGCGGGTCAGAACGCCCGGGACGTCCTGGACCACCACTGAGAGCGTGTGCTTGCTCACTGTTTACATCTCCTCTTCTTTGTCCCACACCGGAGTGTGGTCCCGTGCAATCTGGATCTGGTCGTTGGAGACGCCGGCGGGGACCATGGGCCACACCATCGAGTCTGGGCTGACGACGAAGTCGATGACCACAGGGCGGTCATTGATCTCGAGGGCCTGCTGGATGACTGAGTCGATGTCCTCCTCGCGCTCACAGCGCAGGCCTGCACACCCGTAGGCGTCCGCGAGCTTGACGAAGTCCGGGATGCGGAGCGTGCCGTGGCCCGTGTTGAGGTCCGTGTTGGAGAAGCGGCTGTCGTAGAACAGTCGCTGCCACTGGCGGACCATGCCGAGCGAGGAGTTGTTGATGATCGCGACCTTGATCGGGATCCCGTTGATGGCGCAGGTGGCCAGCTCCTGGTTGGTCATCTGGAAGCAGCCGTCGCCGTCGATCGCCCAGACCACGCGGTCCGGGTTGCCGACCTTGGCTCCCATGGCCGCCGGAACCGAGTACCCCATGGTCCCGAGTCCCGCCGAGTTGAGCCACTGGTGGGGGCGCTCGTACTGGATGAACTGGGCGGCCCACATCTGGTGCTGGCCGACTCCGGCCACATAGACCGCCTCCGGCCCGGAGAGGGCGCCGATGCGCTCGATGACCTTCTGTGGCTCCAGGAGACCGTCGGTCGAGTCCGTGTAGCCGAGGGGGAACTGCGCCTTGAGACCCTGCACCGAGGCCACCCACGGGGCGTAGGAGGGCTTCTCCTCGAGCTTCTCGATCTCTCGGGAGAGCGCGGAGAGAGCCGAGCGGGCATCCGCCACGATCGGCACGTCCGCCTTGCGGTTCTTGGAGATCTCGGCCGGGTCGACGTCGATGTGGATGACCTTGGCCTTGGGGGCGAAGGTCGGCAGAGAGCCCGTGACGCGGTCGTCGAAGCGCGCGCCGACGGTCAGGAGGACGTCCGCCTCCTGGAGGGCCAGGACCGCCGCCACAGCGCCGTGCATGCCGGGCATGCCGAGGTGCAGGGGGTCCGAGTCGGGGAAGGCTCCGCGCGCGGTGAGCGTCGTGACGACGGGGATGCCGAGGGAGCGCACGACGTCGGCCAGCTCGGCGGAGGCGTGCGACTTGATGACGCCGCCGCCCACATAGGCCACCGGCTTCTTCGAGGCGGCCAGGAGGGCCAGGGCCTCTTTGATCTGCTTGTGGTGGGCGTTGACCACGGGCTTGTAGCCCTTGAGGTCGACGACCGGCGGCCAGCTGAAGTCCATCATGGACTGCTGGGCGTCCTTCGTGATGTCCACGAGCACGGGGCCGGGGCGGCCCGTGGAGGCCACGTGGTAGGCCTCGGCGAGCACGCGGGGAATGTCCTGCGCGTCGCTGACGATATAGGAGTGCTTGGTCACCGGCATCGTGATGCCGACGATGTCCGCCTCCTGGAACGCGTCCGTCCCGATGAAGCCGGAGAACACCTGGCCCGTGATGGCGAGCAGCGGCACGGAGTCCATGTTCGCGTCCGCGAGCGCCGTGACGAGGTTCGTGGCGCCCGGGCCGGACGTGGCGAGGCAGACGCCCACGCGGCCCGTGACCATGGCATACCCCTGGGCCGCGTGGCCTGCGCCCTGTTCGTGACGAACGAGGACGTGGTTGAGAATCTCAGAGCCCATGAGCGGGTCGTAGGTCGGAAGAATGGCTCCGCCGGGAAGGCCGAAGATGTCCGTGACGCCCAGCTTCTCAAGAGACCGGACGATAGCCTGGGATCCCGTCATCCGCTCGGGGGCGCCGGTGGTGGGCTCGCCCGCCACGGCCTCTCCCGTGCTCGGCGCGCCGGGAGCCCTCTTGTGCTCACGCTTGGGATCGTGCTCACGCATGTGATCGTCGCTTTCCTCTGGGCAGCCCTCGCGGGCCGCCTGGTTCTCGCTAATAAAAAAAGCCCTCACACCGGAAGTTGGCGCAGCGGGCTTTTGGGCGGGTCTCCCGTGGCAGAGGGCTTGTGGCCCTGCCGACGATGACCGCCCTATGCAATAGAGACGAGAAGTTCTTTCTGGCTCATAGGTCAATCATGGCCGACAGGGCGCCCCGGTGACAAAAAGGGCGATCCTGCTATCTCACAGAATGAGACAGCAAGACCGCCCTTTGAGATGGTGTCGCGTCCGCTAAGAAGCGGGATCCCCTATTTCCCGAGCCACGGGAAGACGCACATGAAGACGATGTTGATCGCCAGCATGATGAGCGCTGTGGGGATCTGGGCCTTGATGGGCCCGTACTGGTTCTTCATCTCCAGGAGTGCCGCGGGAACGATGTTGAAGTTCGCCGCCATGGGCGTCACGAGCGTGCCGCTGAAGCCGGCGAGCATGGCGATCGCGAACATCGGAGCCGGGGCTGCGCCGTAGTGCTCCACGAGGACGGGCCATCCGATCGCTGCCGTCATGATCGGGAAGGCCGCGAAGGCGTTGCCCATGATGGCGGTGAAGACGAACATGCCGAGCGCGTAGATGACGACTGCCATGATCCGGTTGCCGTCCGGCGTGATGGACTGGGTCGCGTTACCGACGATCTTGCCCACGCCGGCGTTCGTGAAGAGGGTGCCGAGCGTGGAGAGCATCTGCGGCAGGAGAACCGCCCAGCCGATCGACTCGAGCAGACGGCGGCCTTCCTGCAGGGGCTCCCCGGGGCTCTTGACACGGAACATGGTGACAGCCACGATGAGGGCCACGATGCAGCCGATGGCCAGGCCCTGGATGGTCTCCGTTCCTGCCGGGAAGAGCGTCTTGCCGCCCACGGAGATCTTCGACAGGCCCACGGCCACGATGACCGTGACGAGCGGGACCGTCAGGGCCGGGATGAAGAGCTTGTTGCCGAACGTGAGGGAGAACTTCTCACGGGTTGCCTCCGTCGTCGTCGCCACCTCGCCGCGGCTCGTCAGGCCGAAGCCTGCGATGAGGGCGAGCGCGATGACCATCGCGCCGAGAGGGGCCGCCGGAAGCACGGGGCCGAGCGCCGAGGCGCCGGTCTTGCCCGGGATGAAGCCTCCGTAGATGAAGCAGATGCCGAGGAGAATCCAGAAGGCGGCGTTCGTGCCGCGCTTGCTGTGCGAGGGGTCCCGTGCGATCTGAATGCCGACGACCGCGAAGAACGCGCCCGCCAGCCAGAAGATCCATTCGCTGTTGATCATGCGCGTGCTCCGTTCGTGGCGGCGGTCTGAGCCGGGTCCTGCGCGGCGGCGGCGAGGGCGGCCTGCTCGGCGGCCTTCTGCTCTGCCTCTTCCTGCTCGGGGGTCCAGCCCTCAGCGCGAGCGGCCTCCATGTCCTTGTCAATCGTCTTGTCCAGGCGGAGGAGACGGAAGCCGTGGACCAGGAATGCCGCGATCGCGGTGGGGATGGCCCAGACGGCGATGTTGATCGCGTCGAGCTTGAGGTTGTACGTCGAGTCCACGAAGGCGGTGATGAGCAGCACGGAGCCGATCGCCACGAAGCAGTCCTCGCCGAAGAAGAGGCCCACGGTGTCCGCGCCGGCCGAGTGGCCCTTGACGCGCTCGCGCACCCGCTCAGGCAGGTACTTGCCGTGCTTGCGGGAGACGGCGCCCTCTGCCATCGGGTAGACGACGGGGCGGACCATCTGCGCCGGGCCGCCGAGGCTGACGAGGCCCATCGATGCGGTGAGCTGGCGGATGAGGAGGTAGATCGCCAGAAGGCGGCCTGCGGTGAGCTTCGCGAGCCTGCTCACGAGGCGCTTCGCCTGCTGCTGGAGTCCGTAGCGCTCCACGAGGCCGATGATCGGAAGGACGATGAACGCCACCGAGATGAGACGGCTGTTGGTGAATCCGGTGCCGAAGGTCTCGAGGATCTTGACGGGGTTGATGCCCGCCAGAAGCGCTGCCGCGATGCCCGAGAAGGTCACGACAAGCAGCGGGTTGAGCCTCAGGGCGAACCCGATGACCACCAGCAGCACGCCCAGAATGGGCGACCACGACTGGATCGAGGTAAGGAAGTCTTGCATGATGCCTGCTTCGTTGGAAGGGTCAGGAAGAAAGTGAGGGGAAGATCCCGGCCTGCTGACGCCGAGAGCCGCCAGCCAAGTATCTTCCCTCCCCCGCTGCAGGAGCAACCCGGCTCCATGGAGGGAGACGCTCACACAGAAGAAGGGGCCCCTGTATGGGGCCCCTTCTCGGGTCAGCGCTTCGCTCGAGCGGGACTAGCCGCAGTAGGCTCCGTCGCTCGCCGAGTGGACGAGCTTGGCGTACTTCGCGAGCACGCCCGTGCGGTAGCGGGCGGGCAGCGGCTCGAAGTCGGCCCGGCGCCTCTCCAGCTCTTCCTCGTCCACGAGCAGGTCGAGGGTGCGGCCCGCGATGTCCACGCGGATCCGGTCGCCGTCCCTGACGAGGCCGATCGGCCCGCCGTCCACGGCCTCCGGGGCGATGTGCCCGATGCACAGGCCCGTCGTCCCGCCGGAGAAGCGGCCGTCCGTCAGGAGCAGGACGTCCTTGCCGAGGCCGGCGCCCTTGATCGCTCCGGTGATGGCGAGCATCTCGCGCATGCCCGGGCCGCCCTTGGGGCCCTCGTAGCGGATGACGACGACGTCGCCCGCCTGGATGCCGCCCGTGCCGATTGCGTCGAGCGCCCCCTGCTCGCGCTCGAAAACGCGGGCCGTGCCCTCGAAGGTGTCCGCGTCGAACCCGGCGGACTTGACGACGGCGCCCTGAGGAGCGAGCGACCCGTGGAGCACGGTGATGCCGCCCGTGGCGTGGATGGGGTTGTCCATGGCCCGGAGGATCTTGCCGTCCACGTCCGGCGGGTTGATCGCCGCGAGGTTCTCCGCGACGGTCTTGCCCGTCACCGTGAGGGCGTCGCCGTGGATGAGGCCTGCGTCCAGCAGCGCGCGCATGACGACGGGCACGCCGCCCACGCGGTCGACGTCGGTCATGACGTAGCGCCCGAAGGGCTTGAGGTCGCCGAGGTGGGGAACCTTGTCCCCGATCCGGTTGAAGTCCTCCAGGGTCAGGTCCACCTGGGCCTCGCGTGCGATGGCGAGGAGGTGCAGCACGGCGTTGGTGGAGCCGCCGAAGGCCATCGTCACGGCGATGGCGTTCTCGAAGGCCTTCTTGGTGAGGATGTCCCGGGCGCGGATGCCCTCGCGAAGGAGGTTGACCACGGCCTCGCCGGACTTGTGGGCGAAGACGTCGCGGCGGCGGTCTGCCGAGGGCGGAGCAGCCGAGCCCGGGAGGGACATGCCGAGGGCCTCGCCGATGCAGGCCATGGTGTTGGCGGTGTACATGCCGCCGCAGGCGCCCTCACCAGGGCAGATGGCCCGCTCGATGCGGTCCAGGTCGCCCTCGCTCATGCGGCCGGTCTTGCACGCGCCGACGGCTTCGAAGGCGTCGATGAGGGTGACTTCCTTCTCCTGGCCGTCCTCGAGCTTGACCCATCCGGGCATGATCGAGCCGGCGTAGAGGAACACGGAGGCGAGGTTGAGGCGCGCGGCCGCCATGAGCATGCCGGGCAGGGACTTGTCACAGCCGGCGAGGAGCACGGAGCCGTCCAGGCGCTCGGCCTCCATGACGGTCTCGACGGAGTCGGCGATGACCTCGCGGGAGACGAGAGAGAAGTGCATGCCCTCGTGGCCCATCGAGATGCCGTCGGACACGGAGATCGTGCCGAACTGGAGGGGGTAGCCGCCTGCTGCGTGGACGCCTTCCTTCGCGCCCTGGGCCAGGCGGTTGAGGGAGAGGTTGCAGGGCGTGATCTCGTTCCAGGAGCTGGCGATGCCGATCTGCGGCTTCACCCAGTCGTCGTCGCCCATTCCCACCGCACGGAGCATGCCGCGCGAGGGGGCGGATTCGATGCCGTCCGTGACCGCCCGCGAGCGGGGCTTGATGTCGGTGGGAGAGCCGGCGGCTGCGCTCTCGCTGTCGTGTGGTGTTGTCGAGTCACTCATGGCGCTAGTTTAGGCCCGCCCCCGCCTGTGGGGTGGAACCTCCCGGCGCGGCAGTTCGGCAGGTGAGACATGCGGCGGAGAGGGAAGGCCTGGAAGCTACTGAGGGGTACGACAAAACTGGGGCAATACTCAGGTTCCCCCGTTAGCGTGAGGAGTATCTCATACCCGAGCGAGGCACCCATGACTGCACACTTCCCCCTGACGGACGACCAGGCTGCGAAAGCGCACTACCGCTCCCTGTTCGACTCTCTCGTCTTCAATTTCGGGGACTACAACATCCTCGTGGCAGACGGAGTGGGATCTCGTGACGGGGAGACGTTCATCATCGGATACCGGCCCGCGCCGCGTGAGATCCTGATCTGCGAGGGGTTCGGCCAGGGAGGATCCGGGCGCGGGAGAGTCACTCAGATCTCCGACATGGACGTGAGTCAGGCGATCGTGGACAGCGAGGCCCATTCTGTGGGGATGATCACAACACGGGGGGAGACGTTCGAGTTCCGAGCATCCCCTTCAGCGTCGGCACTCGCCGACGGGCGAATCCTCCAGCTCGACCAGACGCTCGATGTGGCCGACTTCCTTGATTTCATGCGGGTTTTCGAGGGTGAGATGGCCTGATCGGCCATGCCGACAAGCGCTCGCGGGGAAGCCTCCGAGCCCGCTTCCGGAAGGTCACTCCCCCTCGATTTGGACTTTCGACAAACCTGGGGTAGAGTTTTTCTTCGTTGCAGGACAACGAACTGGTTGAGACAAAGGCCGGTTTGAAGAACTGAAACAGATGCACCTCTAGCTCAACTGGCAGAGCAATTGACTCTTAATCAATGGGTTCCGGGTTCGAGTCCCGGGGGGTGCACCACAAAGAAAGGCTCGCTTCCTCTGGGAAGCGAGCCTTTCTGCATGTCCGGGTTCGCCCAGAGCGGCCGCCCTTCCGCCGCCCGCCCGTTTCGCCCGGCCCTCCACAGCTGCGTCTGACGCCCAAGCCCCCCAGATCTTCCATACACCCCTGGAAAATCAAGGGGTTTACAGAGGATCCGGGGGTGCAGACTCCAGCACCCCCGAGAAGCCGGGGGTACACGGCTGGCCACCCCCGAGAAACCGGGAGCGCAGGCGGGGAGCATCCCTCCTCGGCTGCTCCGCCCGCCCTCTCCTGACTCTCCCGCTGCCCTCGCTCCGGGGAGCATAGGGCAGACTGGATGACATGACTTCTGCCACTGTTCTCTCTCCGGGGGATGAAGCCCCCGACTTCGTTGCCGTCGACCATCTGGACCAGACGGTGAAGCTCTCCGACTACCGGGGAAAGCGTGTGGTTCTCTTCTTCTACCCGCAGGCGTCCACGCCCGGGTGCACGAAAGAGGCCTGCGACTTCCGCGACAGCCTGGATGACTTCGCCGCCGCCGGGTTCCAGGTTGTCGGCATCTCCCCCGATGCTCCCGCCAAGAATGCCCGCTTCGCCGAGGCGCAGAGCCTGCCCTACCCGCTTCTCTCCGACCCGGAGCACAGCATCGCAGAGCGCTACGGCGCCTGGGGAGAGAAGAAGAACTACGGGAAGACCTACGAGGGCCTCATCCGCTCGACCGTGGTCATCGGTGCCGACGGACGCATCGAGCAGGCCTTCTACAATGTGAAAGCCACCGGTCATGTGGGGCGGCTCCGGCGTGACCTGGGCCTCGGGGAGACCCCTGTCAGCTGAGCACGCTGCCCAGCTCAGATCCGCCCGGCCTCTGACGGACGCACTCCAGCACGCCCTGAGCGCCGTGGGGTATTCTGGGACTTCACGCGCGCGAGTGGCGAAATTGGCAGACGCGCTGGATTTAGGTTCCAGTGCCTTCGGGCGTGGGGGTTCAAGTCCCCCCTCGCGCACCCAGTCCGGCCAGAGGCATGACGGCCCGGACGAGGCAGTTCCCGTTTCATCATCCAAGGAGTGTGCGGCATGAGCGATTCGCTGCTGTCACGCCGCACACTCCTCGGCCTGTCCGCGACTGCCGCCGTGGCTCTTCCCCTCTCGGGCTGCGCCCCGAAGGTTGTCCCGCCCTCGCAGGGCCAGCATGCAATCGAGCGGCGCCTGCGCTTCGGACTTCCTGCCCAGATCTCCACGCTGGACCCGGCCCTGGCTGTGGACATCGAATCCCGGCGCGTCCTCCGGCAGTGCCTGCAGACTCTCATCGGCACAGACCCCTCGACAGGAGCTCCGTCGCCCCGGCTTGCCTCCTCCTACCGCGTCTTGAGCGGCGGGCGGTCCGTGGAGTTCCGCCTGGCCAAGAACGTCGTCTTCCACGACGGCACTCCCCTGGACGCTGTCGCCGTGAAAGACACGTTCGAGCGCCTGTACAACATGCCCCCCGCCCTGGTCCAGAAATACCCGTCCAATGACTTCCGCGGACTCTTCCGCGCGCACGCCGGAGAGAAGACGCCCTCGATCTATCGCGGGTGCGAGATCGTCGAGGACGGCGTAGTGGTTCTCAGCCTCTCTCAGCCGGTCACTGGTCTGATCCCAGCCCTCTCCCAAATCGGCTTCGCCATTCTCAGCTCCAAGCAGACGGCTGAGCGCCGCGCCCAGGGAGACAGCCTGAGCATGAGTGCGGAGTCCTTTCTGCCCGTCGGCACAGGCCCGTTCCGGATCACCGCCGCCACAGCCAAAGGCGCCTCCCTCGAGAGGTTCACCCAGAACACGGAGGGGGCCATCGCCGTCACGGGACTTGACTTCTCCGTTCATCCCGAGGAGGCAGACCGACTCAGCGCGCTCCTCAGCGATCGGATCGATGCTTTCGACCTCGTCACTCCCCGCATGGCCACTCCGCTGGCCCGCAATGCGATGAAGCTCCAGACCCGCGACCCCTACTCCCTCCTCTACCTCGGGATGAACCAGGCCCATCCCGTGCTCAAGAACGCGGAGATCCGCAAGATCATCAACCGGCTCGTCTCGCGCCAGCCCCTCATTCAGGGACAGTTCCTCAACGGGACGAAGTCGAGCAGCTCCTTCTTTCCTCCGCGCCTGGGGGTCACTCTCAAAGACACCTCGCCCGAGCCAGGGCCTCTGACGCCGGACGACGCCGCCGGCGCCCTCAAAAAAGCCGGATACAAGGGCCAGACGATCGATTTCGTCTACCCGCTCGGAGCGCCGCGCATCTACGTGCCCTACCCCGAGAAGACCTACGCGATTCTCGCCCGACAGCTTCAGTCCGCCGGGCTCAACATCAAGCCCGTGCCCATCGAGTGGGGCGAGGACTACATGGGCCGCATGCTCAGCCACTCGGGCCGCGGGTTCCACCTGCTGGGGCTGAACGGCGGCTACCAGGATCCGGGCTTTTTCGTGAACGCGCTCTTCATGGACTCGAAGAAGGAATTCGGCTTCGAGGACAAGGAACTCACGGCGGCGCTCCAGGCGGCTGCGAAAATGCCCGACGGCGACGCGCGCCTGGACGCCTACTCCAAGATCGGCGGCATGATCAAGGACATCATGCCTGCGCTGCCCCTGGTCGTGCCGGTCTCCGCCCTGGCGTCGTCGGCCTCTGTCAACGGTCTGCCGGCCTCCCCCGTCCTGGACGAGATCTTCAGCTCCGTCACCTTCTCCTGAGCACAGGACAGCTGCCCGGGGGGCGCCTGTCAATTCGTGCAGCTCTCATGAGCCGAGTAGTCTGGAGACAGGATTTTGGCACACCCCATCTGGCAAAGGAACTGCGTTGAGCGCTGAGAACTCATCCGAAAAGACCGTCGACGTCTTACTCATCGGAGCAGGCATTATGAGTGCGACCCTGGGCGTCATGCTCCAGGAAGTGGACCCCTCACTCACGGTCGCTCTTCTCGAGGCTGAAGGGGCTGCGGGGCTCGAATCCTCGGACCCCTGGAACAACGCCGGCACCGGCCACGCCGCGCTCTGCGAGCTCAACTACGCGCCGCTCAACGCAGACGGCACCGTGTCCGCGCAGAAGGCGCTGACGATCAACGAGCAGTTCCACGTCTCCCGCCAGTTCTGGGCGCACCTCGTGGAGACGGGCCGCCTGAAGGACCCGAACACCTTCATCAACTCTCTCCCCCACATGAGCTTCGTCTGGGGCGACGCGCACGCGGACTACCTGCGCGCCCGCTACGAGTCGTTCTCCCGCGAGAACCTCTTCCACGAGATGGAGCACACGGAGGACCCCGAGGTCATCCGCGAGTGGGCTCCCCTGCTCATGGAGGGCCGCACGGGCGGCCAGCGCCTCGCGGCCTCCCGCTTCAAGCACGGCACGGACGTGGACTTCGGCGCGCTGACCCGCAAGCTCGTGGAGAGCCTGGAGGAGAAGGGCGCTCGCGTCGAGTTCAACACGCGCGTCAAGAACCTCACGAAGAACGCGGACGGCACGTGGTCCGTTGCGGTCAAGGACCGCAACACCGGTGTGGAGCGCGTCGAACGAGCCCGCTTCGTGTTCGTCGGTGCCGGCGGCGGCGCCCTGCACCTGCTCCAGAAGTCCGGCGTTCCCGAGGGCAAGGGCTTCGCGGGCTTCCCGATCTCCGGTCAGTTCCTGCGCTGCACCAACCCTGAGGTCATCGAGAAGCACCACGCCAAGGTCTACGGCCAGGCCCAGGTGGGCGCTCCCCCCATGTCGGTGCCGCACCTGGACACGCGCTTCGTCAACGGCAAGCGCGCCCTCATGTTCGGCCCGTACGCCGGCTTCTCCACGAAGTTCCTCAAGCGCGGCACGTACTTCGACCTGCCGCTGTCCCTCCGGACGAGCAACATCGTCCCCATGCTCGCCGTGGCGAAGGACAACATGGACCTGACCAAGTACCTCGTCACCGAGGTGCTCAAGTCCCGCGAGTCCAAGGACGGCTCCCTGCGCGACTTCGCACCGGCCGCCGAGGGCAAGGACTGGGAGCTCATCACCGCCGGCCAGCGCGTCCAGGTCATCAAGAAGGACAAGCTCAAGCACGGCATCCTGCAGTTCGGCACCGAGCTCATCACCACCCAGGACGGCTCGCTCGGCGCGCTCCTGGGCGCCTCCCCCGGTGCGTCGACGGCCGCGCCGATCATGGTGGAGCTCATCCGCCGGGCCTTCGGGGACAAGTTCTCAGAGTACGAGCCGAAGTTCCGCGAGATGATCCCCAGCTTCGGCCAGAAGCTCAACGACAATCCTGAGCTCCTGGCCGAGGTCGAGGAGCACACCTCTCAGGTGCTCAATCTGGCGTGACCTCTGAGGGCTCGCCCTCGTCCAGATCAGCCGACACCGTCAGCTTCTTCAGGCTCAGGGAACCCCTGAGCGTGGAGAGGAAGGCGGTGTCTGCTGCATCTCGGCCCGTGGCGATCCGCAGCAGGGTGTCCGTGGGTGCCAGCCGCGTGGAGTCGAAGACGTTCCACCGGCCGTTGAAGTACCCTTCCGCCACCAGGTGGAAGTCCATGGGCACGAGGCCCGGCGCGTAGACGCTCGTCACGCGAGCGGGGATGCTCCGCGAGCGCAGGAACGCCACCGTGAGGTGAGCGAAGTCCCGGCAGACGCCGCGCCGGCCGAGGTAGGTGTCCCGCGCGTCGTCGGTGAAGCGCGAGCTTCCCCGAACGTAGGCCAGCTCAGAGTTGACCCACTCCTCGACGGCCTGGGCCAGTACGGCGGGGTCGTCTGCGGGGAAGTCAGCGAGGGGGAAATGCGCGTAGGCGCTGGGCAAAAGCACATCCGAGGGGATGTACCGGCTCTGGCGGGTGTAGCGAATCTGCTCCTCCCGCCCGGAGCCCTCGGACCCGGCGGCGAAGAGGAACCCGTGGTCTGCACGGGCTGCGTAGTCGATGACGAGCGATCCCCCCTGCTCCGTGGTGATCTCGTGCAGCCGGGTGCCGTTCTCGGAGAGGATCTCCGTGGGCTGGATCGGCTCCCCGTCGAGCGTGATGTCAAGGCGCTCGTCGAGGATGCGGGCATGTCCTTGAGCCAGGGCGAGGGAGGCGACCGTCGTCGTCGGCCCCTCGATGAGGCATTCAAGGCGGGCCGAGACGCGTGCGAGGCCCAGGGTTTCGGTGTTCTGATCGTTCACGTCTCAACGTTCTCACGTTTGCCGCCAGGATGGGAGCCTGTCTTGGCGACGAGGTCCGCTGTGCGGTGGGTGAAGAGGCTCTCGAGGACGATGACGCTCGAGGATCGCTGGACGTCCCCGCTCGCGCTCATCTCGTCGAGCACGCGCTGAAGGTCCTGGTTGCTCCGGGCGACGACGATGGCCACGAGATCCGAATCACCCGAAACAGTGTGCAGCTCGAGGATCTCCGGGATGGCCCGCATCGCCTCGGCGAAGTCCCGGTGGCTGCGGCGCTGGTTGACGGTGAGGGAGACGATGGCCCGCACCCCGTACCCGAGGGCCTCCGGACTGATCTGCGGCCCCCACCCCGAGATGACTCCTTCGCGGGCCAGGCGCTCGAGGCGGGCCTGAACCGTGCCCCGGGCGACGCCCAGGATCCTGGACGCGTCGAGAATGCTGTGGCGGGGTGATGCGGTGAAGAGCTCGATGATGCGCACATCGAGGGAATCGATGGGAGGGTTCATAGCCCGATTGTGGCACGATCCCCATTCTGCTGGTCAGATTGACTATTCATCTGGCGTTTCATGCTGTCATTGTGGTCAGAGTGCTGGCCCTGGATGTCGCATATTGCTCTCTCCCGTTCCCTCTCTTAGGGTATGGCCATGACAGTTGTGACACCAGACACAGTCTCCCTGAGCGCGCAGGAGGCGGAGGAGGCCCTGGGCCTCATCCTCAAGGCGCGCGCCCTGGAGACCGGGGCCATCCGCTGGCAGCGCCAGGGCCTCATTCCCGGGTACGCCCCCGCGCTTGGCCAGGAGGCCGCCCAGGTGGGCATCGCCCTGGCCATGGGCCCTCATGACCGAGCCTTCCCCACGTACCGCGAGGCGGGGGTGGCACTGGCGCTGGGCGTGGACATGGCCGCCTACATGGCCACCCATCAGGGCATCTGGCACGGCGGTCTCTACAACCCGGCTCAGACCCGGCTGGCCCCGTTTCAGGCAGTCGTCGGCGGCTCGGTGCTCCACGCCGTCGGGTGGGCTCTGGGCCAGAGCATGTCTGGTGCGGACTCGGTCGCTGTGGCCTTCCTCGGCGACGGCGCCAGCAGCCAGGGCGACGTCCACGAGGCCATGAACTTCGCCGGCGTCATGAACGCCCCGGTGGTCTTCTACGTGCAGAACAACGGGTGGGCCATCTCCACCCCCACAGCCAAGCAGGTGGCCGGCGGCAGCGTCGCCGAGCGCGCCCAGGGCTACGGATTCTCCGCCTATCGGGCAGACGGCAACGACATCGAGGCCGTCCTCACCGCATCGCGCCTGGCCCTCGAGGAGGCTCGGGGCACGCGGCGCCCCGTCGTCGTCGAGGTGATGACGTACCGGCGCGGACCGCACTCCACCTCTGACGACCCCGGCCGCTACCGCAGCCTCCAGCAGGAGTACGAGCAGGGCGCGGTGGACCCGGTGGACGTCGCGACGGAGCGCGCGCGGGCCGCAGGCGTGAGCGCCGAACAGATCGAGAAGCTCACGTCCGATGCGGAGGCCTGGATCGAGGACCTGCGCGTCCGGACGACGAGCGCGGGACACCGCCCCGGGGACGAGCTCTTCGACTTCGTCTTCCAGACCCCCACCGAATCCCTCAAGGCCCAGCAGGCCTCCTGGCGAGAAGAGACCGAGCGTGACTGAGACGACGACGGCAGGCACCCTCACCCTGTCCATGCAGCAGGCCATCAACCGGGCGCTCGGGGAGGCCCTGGGGTCCGATCCCCGCTCGCTCATCCTCGGCGAGGACGTGGGCACGCTCGGCGGGGTGTTCCGCGTGACTGACGGGCTGCAGCAGCGGTTCGGGGCAGAGCGCGTCCGGGACACCCCCCTCGCGGAGTCCGGCATCGTGGGCCTCTCCGTGGGACTGGCCATGGCCGGGTGGCGCCCGATCCCGGAGATCCAGTTCGACGGCTTCAGCTACCCCGCCATGAACCAGATCATCACCCAGCTGGCCCGCATGAACTACCGCAGCCGGGGGGCCGTGCCCATGCCGGTGACGATCCGCATTCCGAGCTTCGGCGGCATCAACGCGCCCGAGATGCACTCCGAGTCCCTCGAGGCGATCTTCGCCCACACGCCGGGCCTCAAGGTCGTCTCCCCCTCCAGCCCGCACGAGGCCTACCACCTGCTGCGCTCCGTGACGGGAGAGAACAGCACGGACCCCGTGATCTTCATGGAGCCCAAGGCCCGCTACTGGAACAAGGGCGACGTGGACCTCGAGCACCCGGGGAGCCTCACCGGCGCGCGGATCGCCCGCCGCGGCAGGCACGTCACGCTCATCTCCTGGGGCGCTCAGGTCTCCACGTGCCTTCAGGTCGCAGAGCTCGCCGAGGAGGACGGCATCGAAGTCGAGGTGCTGGACCTGCGCTGGCTCAAGCCCGTCGACGCGGAGGCCATTGCAGAGTCGGTGGGCCGCACGGGCCGCGCCGTCGTCGTCCACGAGGCCCCGCTCACCGCGGGTCTCGGGGCGGAGGTGGCCGCCATCGCCTCGGCCCGCTGCTTCGGGAGCCTCAAGGCCCCCGTCGAGCGCGTCACGGGATTCGACGTGCCCTATCCCTCAGGTGACCTCGAAGAGGAGTACCTGCCGAACATTGACCGGATTTTCTTCGGAATCCAGAGAACATTGGAGTATCGCCGTGGCTGAACTGTCCTTTCCCCTGCCGGATCTCGGTGAAGGCCTCATTGAGGCGACCGTCCTCGAGTGGCTCGTCGCCGTGGGCGACCACGTGGAGCGCAACCAGCCGATCGTCGAGGTCGAGACGACCAAGTCGGCGCTCGAGCTGCCCTCCCCTCAGACCGGTGTGGTCCTCCGGCTCGGCGCGGACGAGGGCGCGGTCGTGAACGTCGGCGAGGAGCTCATCGCCTTCGCCGTGCCGGACGAGCAGGCCGGGATCATCGGCGTCGTGCCGGAGGAGAAGAAGGCCAAGCGCCGCGTTCGCCTCTCCGCCCCCGTGGAGGACTGACCGTGGCGGAGCAGATCACCGCAGCTGCCCGTCTCGTGGCCGGCGGCCCCTCCGCCGTCCGGGACGTCTGGCTCTTCCACGGGCTCGGATCCTCCGGGCAGGGCACGTTCGAGGGGACGGGCTGGCTTCGCGCCCTTCAGCCTCTGGCAGACGACGCCGACCGGCCCGCCCGCCTCTGGCTGCTTGAGCTGCCGGGTCACCGGGATCACGCGGAGGCCCTGGCGGACCCTGCGTCCGTCACCGCCTCCGCTCCCTGGCTGGGCGACGCCGTGCGCCAGCTCATCGCAGAGCACTCTGCCCCGCTGGCCGCTGCGGACGAGCCGTGGACTCGCGCTGCCATCGGGTACTCCTTCGGCGGCCGCCTGGTCTGGGAGGCCGCAGACCTGCTCAACCGGGTGGTCATCGGCGGCCTTCCCCGCACGGAGCCGGACGCCGAGACCCGCTCGGCCGTTCTCGCCGCGGCGGGCCAGGACCCTGCAGACAGCCCCGCCCTGGAGCAGTTCCTCCAGTCGGTGACAGATCACCCCTTCAGCGGGGACGTCCCGCCGAGCGCTCCCTGTCTCATGGCCTACGGGGAGAAGGACGAGATCGCCGCAGACGCCCCCGAGCTCGCTGCGAGCGTGCCCGGGGCGCAGGTTCTCACACTCCCGGGCCGCACTCACATGAACGCCGTCTCGGCACGGGCCTTCAAAGAGGCCGCCCTCGCCCTGCTGGCCTAGCGCCCCAGGGCGAGGGTTATCCTCAGGCCTTCGTGTAGGTGCCCTCCACGGCGTCGACGGAGAGGTCTCGACCCCGCGTCTCGCCGGCCCAGAGGGTTGCGAGCGCCGAGATCACGCAGAGCGCGATGATGTAGACGCCGATGAGCGCCGAGCTGCGGGTCGCCACGAAGATCCACTCGGCGATCATGGCCGCGAACGCGCCGCCCAGGATGGCTCCGATGGCATAGCCGATCGAGATGCCGGAATACCGGATGTGCGCGGGGAACATCTCCGCGTACATCGCCGACTGCGGCCCGTAGGAGAGGCCGAGGCCTGCGCAGAGCACCGCGAGGGCCAGGAAGTACAGGCCCAGGCTCTTCGTCTCCACGAGCATGAAGCACGGAATGACCCAGAGGGCGATCAGGGCGTAGCCGATGAGGAAGGTGTTGCGGCGCCCGAGGCGGTCGGAGATCGCCCCGCCCACGAGGGTGAAGACCAGCCACGAGATGGAGGCCAGGGCGGTCATGCCGATGACCGGAACCGCGTCCATTCTGAGGTACTTCGTGGCGTATCCGATGAAGTAGGCGATGACGAGGTATCCCGCGGCGTTGTTGCCCACGAAAATGAGGGCCGACTGGATGACGGGGCGTGAGTGGTCCAAGTAAAGCTCGCTGAGCGGCGCCCGAGAGCGGGCCTTCCGCTCGCTCAGCTCGAGGAAGACCGGGGAGTCCTCCACGGTCTTGCGGATGACGTATCCCACGATGATGAGCACGATCGAGAGCAGGAACGGCACCCGCCACCCCCACGCCATGAAGTCCGCAGGACTCATCGCCGTCCGGAGGACGTACAGGAGGCTCGTGGCGAGGATCATGCCCAGAGGCACCCCGATCTGGGGGAAGGCGCCGAAGAGGCCGCGCTTGCCGAGCGGGGCGTGCTCCACCGCCATGAGTGCTGCGCCGCCCCACTCGCCGCCGGCGGAGAAGCCCTGCAGCACGCGGAGGAGGCTGATGCCGAGGGTGGCGAAGGCGACGACGCCCGCCATCGCCGGGTTGGCCTTCTGGGCGTCCGCCAGGAAGAGGGGCGTCAGCAGGGTTGCCGAGAGCTGGGCGTAGATGAAGAAGTCATACCACTCGATGGTGGTTCCCACGAGGGTTCCGGCGAGGACCTTCTTCTCCTCGGACCCGACGGACGGTGAGGCGGAGGCGGCCGACGGGCCGGCCTGGAATGAATGGGCCATTATTTCTCCTGGCAGCAGAGGGCGCACATGAGTGATGTGCAACACATCATATACAGTCTGTGAGAAAGGTGGAAGAGTCCAATTTCTCGCTTCCCCGCCCGAATGTGAGAGATTCGTTAAGGCCTTCGCACGACCGCTGAGGCCGCGGCCCACAGAGAGAACACCATGAACGCCGACTCCCCCCAGCCCGTCCTCCTCCTCCACGGCTTCGCCTCCACCGCCGAAGAGACATTCGGCCGGACCGGCTGGCTCAGGGTCCTCGCGCGCGCCGGAATGGAGCCGATCGCCCCGGACCTGCCCGGCCATGGGAGCAGCAGCCTCCCTGCCCCCTCCTCCCGGGAGGAGCTCGAGGCGTGGGCAGTTCAGGAGCTGGAGAAGGCGGCCTCGCGCTACGGAAGTCCTGTCCGCTGCATCGGCTATTCTCTGGGCTCCGCCCTTGTCTGGACTGCGGCGCTGAAGCGCCCCGAGCTCACAGGCGGCCTCGCCCTGGCGGGGGTTCCGGAGCACGACCACCTCGCGGATCTGGGCCGCGGCGTCGTCTCCCCCTCGACGGAGTTCCTCACGGGTCTCATCGCCCAGTCCGGGTCAGCCGAGCGCCTCGCTCCCCTCATCGCCGCGAGCGCCCGGGATCCGTTCTCAGCCCACCAGCTCATGGCGTCCGGGCAGATCCCGGCGGGGCTGGCGCTCGTCGCGGCGGGCAGCGAGGACGGACTCGCCCTGGCTCCGCAGGCGCTCGCGGACGCCGCCGAGGAGGCAGGCCGAAGCAGGCCCCGCGAGCTGGTCATCGAGGGGCGGGATCACATCACTGCTCTGACGAGCGGCCTTCTGCGGTCGGCAGCTGCAGCCGCCCTCGGCTCAGAAGGGCCTGAATCAGCCCGGTGACGAGCACTCCGACTCCGCCGGCCACCGCGACGAAGAAGGCGGCATGGCCTCCGTGCGCGTCCGCCAGCCTGCCCGCGGCCGCTGAAGAGAGGGCCGTTCCCGTGACGATGCCCGACCCCATGACGGTCATGACGGTCGCCAGGACTCCGCTCGGGCTCACCCGCCCGGCCGTCTCGAAGATCGTGACCATGCTCGGCCCCACAGGGACCCCGAGCAGCAGCAGGCAGGCCACCATGGCGGGAACGGTGTCGGCGGCCTGGAGCAGAAGCGCCGCGCCGGTCAGGGCAGCGCCGACGAGCCCCCAGCGCACGAGCGGGCCGACCCTGTGCGCCCACAGCGGCATGGTCAGCGCGAAGACCGCCGAAGTCAGGGACATGGCCCCGTAGAGCAGGCCCGTGGCGCCCGGAATGCCGCGCGCTGTGGCGAAGGGCAGCAGCGCGGTGAGGGTCCCGCCGAAGATCGTTCCCATGGAGACCATGCCCAGGGCGCAGACCGCGATCATGGCCGCCGCGCGGGAGGTGAGCGGGGTGTGCTCCGGGCGGACGTCGTCGGCATGAACCGGCGGAAGGGATCGGATGAAGAGCCCGACGGCGACGACGACAGCCGCTGCGGAGAAGACGAGCGGCGCGGCCGGGGCCAGCGTGCTCGCAAGGACCCCCACGAGGACAGGGCCGATGACGAAGGACAGCTCGTCCACCGTGCTCTCGAAGGACATGGCCGTGGTCATGCGGGCGTCCGTTCCGAACTTGCGACGCCAGACCACCCTCGCCACCGCGCCGACCTGGGGGCAGCTGGCCCCGATGAGGGCGGCCAGGCCGAGCAGCAGGGCATCCGCCCCGGGGAGAGACCCTGCTCCTTCGGAGCTGGCCACCAGGGACGGCGCGAAGAGGACGAAGGCCGCGAATGCCGCACCCTGAACGAGCGCGAACACGCCGAGGAGCATGCGCGGGCCGTAGCGGTCCACGAGCCGGCCGAAGACGGGCGCGCCCAGAGCCGAGCCGATGCCCACGGCACCCGAGGCGAGTCCCGCGCGGGAGAAGTCCGCCCCGACCGCCGGGAGGTAGGTGAGCACCGCCACCGCCATCATCGCCTGGGGGACTCTGCCCACTGCGGCGCTGGCCAGAAAGCCGGTCGAGACGGCCTGGGTCAAGGCCTTCCACCCCGTCTGCTCGTGGGGGGACGGGGTCTGGCTCTGGGGCACGCAGGCGCCTTTCCATGGGTCGGGAGTGGCTGATCGCCAGCATCCCATCATGTCACGGAGCCGTCGAGGCCGCAGAAACGATAGCCTGTCAAGCATGAACCCCTCACTGTTCGCGCCCTGTCCGCTGACCGCTCCAGCCGCCCTCATTCACGCCGCCGGTGCAGATGCTGTCGCGGAGGTTCTCGAGTGGGCCAACGGCGGCGTCGGGGCCGACCAGGCCGCTTGCGCGTGGCTCGCACAGCTCCGGCTGGGGGCGGCCCTGGGCATGCCCGTGACCTCCAGCGCTCCCCCGCAGCTGCCTCGGCCTTTTGACGACGACGTCGCTCGCGCTCTCCGCGAGGCGCAGCCCGCCGAGCGGGAGCAGGTCTCCCCCGGCGCCGTGGCTGAGCTGTTCCCCCGCTGGGCGGAGTCCCTCCGAGCGGACCGCATGGGAACCCGCTCTCACCCCCTCACAGCCGTCGAGCTGGATCCGGAGCTGACCGATGACGCCGCCCTCCTCCGGGCGCTGCCCCTGGCCTTCATCGAGCATCTTGACCCCGAGACGATCTATGCCATGGCGCTCGAGAACGCGGCCGTCTCCGTCAGCCGGGTCGACGAGCAGCACCTCACGGCCGCCCGCGTGGCGACCCTCGCCTCGGCCCTGTCCGCCGGTCATCCGGGGCAGATCGTCACCAGCGCGCCGCGCGGTGCCTCCCTCTCCACACCCCTGGCCCGCGACGAGGCGACGAAGCACCTTCCCTCAGGCCGCCTGCTCGAGGTCTGCGGACCTGATGCAGCCCCGGCGGCGTTCGACGCGTGGCTCTCCCGCCACCGGGCTCCGGAGGGCGACTCCGCCAGCCGGGCAGTCCTTGAGGGAGTGCTGCGGCCGGCCCTCCAGCGGCTTGAGAGCGCGGTCAACCCGGGAACAGCACCGCGCTGAGTGGAGCGTGCGCGCCGGGCCTATGCCCCATGCGGAGGCCAGCTGCCCCCGACGCACTGCATGAACTCGCCCTCCGTGACGATCTCGATCTCCATGCCGCGCGACTGGAGCCGCCGCACCTTCTCGAGGGTTGACGATCGAAAGCCGCCCGGCTGACGGACATCGTCTGCCTCGAATCCCCCGCCGACCACGAGCACGTTCGTGCTCGCCGTGAGCACTGCCGCCGGCTGAGCCCCGCACTGTGCCGCCCGACGCCAGGCCTCGGCGCGCGTGAGACCGAGCGGCCCGGTGAAGAGCACGCGCTTGCCCCAGAGGGGGTTGCCCCGATCCGCCTCGGGGTTGGGGCGCACCTCGTCGAGCGGCGGCAGCGCCGGGCGGGGGTCGACGTCCTCGGACACAGGACGGTCCACCCAGCCTCCGCGGGCATCCCTCATCCGCTCGATCGCCTCCCGGGTCTGCTCGGAGACCCCTTCTGAGGGGTCGTAGGGATGGAATGCGGAGAGCGGAACGCCCAAAGCCGCGACGGCAGACGGAAAATCCCGTCCCCCCGCGTCGCTGAGCGAGGCGAGGACGACGGCGGCGCACGCGCGAGCGTCGTGGAGCGCATCGTGATGGTGGCTCATGGGTGCGCCCGCTGCCTCCGCGGCGAAGGGCAGCGCATGGGAGAGCAGACTGAAGGTCTTCCGCGACATCTGGACCGAGCAGGCATACGCGTGGCCCCGCAGCGGCACCTCAGCGGCCTCGGCGGCGGCGCGGAGCACGCCCATGTCGAAGGCCGCGTTGTGCGCTGCGAGCGGCAGATCTCCGGCGAACTCCTCGATGAGGGCCGCCGCCTCCGAGAATTCGGGGGCGTTCGTCACATCAGACGGCCGGATGCCGTGGATCCGGACGTTGCGATAGTCAAAGGCGCGAACGGGAGCAGGCGGCCTGATGAGCGTCTGAAACTCCTCGACCACCCGGCCGGCCTGCACTTTGACGAGGCCGACGGCGCAGGGGGATCCCCGAAATCCGTTGGCCGTCTCAAAGTCGATCGCCACAAAATCCAGGCTCATTGGCCCTATCCTACAAGCGGTTCCCAGGATCGCCTCAGAGGAACCGCGTATCCTGGGCAGGTGCATCTGACTTCTCTCTCCATCCCCCTTGCCTCTTTCCTCCCCTCCTGGCTGGACCCCCAGGTCTTCCTCGCAGACCCCGCGCTCGGCCCCTGGGTGGTGCTCGTGATTCTGGGCATCGTCTTCGCAGAGACCGGCCTCCTGGTCGGGTTCTTCCTTCCCGGAGACTCGATGCTCTTCACGGCAGGCCTCCTCGTGGCCACGGGCACGATCCAGGTGAATATCTTCCTTCTGGCGTTCCTCGTCTTCCTGGCCGCCTTCGCCGGCGACCAGGTCGGCTACACGATCGGCAAGAAGGCCGGTCCTGCGATCTTCACCAAGGAAGACTCCCTTTTCTTCCGCCGCGAGCACGTCGAGAAGGCGCATGACTTCTTCGAGAAGCACGGCGGCAAGTCCGTCATCCTCGCGCGCTTCGTGCCGATCGTTCGGACCTTCACCCCGGTCATCGCCGGTGTGGCCCATATGGAGCGCTCCACCTTCGTCAAGTTCAACATCGTGGGCGCCGCTCTCTGGGGCGTGGGCGTGACGATGCTCGGCTGGATCCTCGGGGACCGTTTCCCGTTCGTCCGGAACAACCTGGACATGATCTTCCTCATCATCGTCTTCGTCTCCGTGCTGCCCATCGTCTTCGAGGTCGTCAAGGCGCGCCGGTCGGGCCACAAGAACCGCTAGGCCACGGCAGGCGTCACCAACCCGCTGAGCTTCACCTGCCGACTCAACCGAGAGAACGCGGCGTTCTGATTGGGCGGTGTCAGAGGGTCGGCGCAACAACCCCCGTAAGAATCTCGTTGAGCTTATCAGCAGGATTCGCCCACTGAAGCGTCGCCCGCGGACGCCTGTTCA
>JAGLBH010000090.1 GCA_018260285.1 Arthrobacter sp.
ACAGCGGGCCTTGTAGGGCTCGGCCCGGGGCAGTCACGGGTGTGTTGCAATCACCCTTTGACACCACCGGCTCTGAGACGCCCCTTAAGACCCACTTTCCGGACGAGAAAGAGGGACAGCCGCCTAGATCACCGGGCGGTAGTGCTCCACCACCGGCTTGGGGTCGTAGAAGTGGTGCAGCGCGGCACGCCACTTCTCGAAGAGCTCCGACCCGCGGAAGCCCTCGGTGTGGTCCTCGAGCGTCTCCCACCTGACCACCAGAAGGTACGTGCTGGGCGACTCGATGCCCCGGGACACCTCAAGCGAGATGAAGCCCTTGGAGGCGCTGATGTAGTCCTTGGCCGTGGCCAGGGCCTGCTCGAACTCTTCTTCGCGCCCGGGAATGACGGGCAGCAGTGCGGATTCAACAATCATGTGACCAGTCTCCCACGATGCCCCCACGCCCCGGCGCGTAGACTGCCTGAGTGAACCCCCCAGCGGATATCAGCACTGACAACCAGAAGAACTCCTTCGCCATCATCGCCCTTCTCATTTCGGCCACCTTCGTGGTGATCCTCAATGAGACGCTCATGAACGTGGCCCTGCCCAACCTCATGCAGAGCCTCAGAATCGCCGAAGTCTCCACCGTCCAGTGGGTGGCAACGGCCTTCCTCCTGACCATGAGCGTGGTCATCCCCACCACCGGATTCCTGCTCTCCCGGCTCTCCACACGGCAGGCGTTCATCCTGGCCATGGGGCTCTTCACCCTCGGCACGGCCGTCTGCGCTGCGGCCCCCGCCTTCCCCGTGCTCATCGCGGGCCGGGTCATCCAGGCGATGGGCACCGCCGTCATGATGCCGCTGCTCATGACCACCATTCTCCAGCTCGTCCCGCACGAGCGCCGCGGGGCCGTCATGGGCAACGTCTCGATCGCCATCTCCGTGGCCCCGGCCATCGGCCCTGCTCTCTCCGGGCTCATCCTGCAGCACTTCGAGTGGCGGTTCCTCTTCATCTTCATGCTGCCGATCGCCCTGGCCATGTTCGCCGCGGGCCTGCTCAGGCTCAAGAACATCGGCGAGGCGGAGGACGCGCACAAGCCCGCGCTGGACCTCGTCTCCGTGCTGCTGACCATCCCCGGCTTCGGCGGCTTCGTCTACGGCGTCAACGAGATCGCGGTGGCCCCCACGCCGCTCACCGTCGGAGTCCTCGTCGTCGGCCTCGTGTGCCTGGCCCTCTTCGTGCGGCGCCAGATCAGCCTGCAGCAGGGCGGCGAGCCGCTGCTCGACCTCCGCGTCTTCGCCCTCCGCCCCTTCGCCACGGGGCTGGCCCTCATGGTGGTCTCCATGCTGACGATGTTCGGCACGATCATCCTCTTCCCCCTGTTCCTGCAGCAGATGCTGCACACGGACACCCTGACCACGGGCCTCATGATGCTGCCCGGCGGCCTCATCATGGGCCTCGCGGCGCCGCCCGTGGGCCGGCTGTTCGACCGCATCGGCGCCCGCCCCCTCGTCCCTCCTCGTGGCCACCGCCCTGGGGATGTCCCAGTTCACCGCGGCCACTCCCCTGTGGGCTGCTCTCGGGACGCACATGGTGTTCTCTGCGGGGCTGGCCCTCATCTTCACGCCGGCCTTCACGTATTCCCTCAACCCCCTTCCGCCGCACCTGTACTCCCACGGCTCGGCCACCCTCTCGACGCTGCAGCAGCTCGCGGGCGGCGTCGGCGTCGCCCTTCTCACCGGGGTGATGCAGGCGGTGAGGCTCGCCTCGGACGCCCAGACCGGCTTCATGGCCGCGTTCCTCGTGACTGCGGTCTTCGCGTGCGGCGGGGTCTTCCTCGCCTCGCGGATGACGACGCCGGAGCCCGCCTCCTGACCCGTCCGCGCACAGAACAGCGCCGCCCCTCCCTGAAGCCAGGAAGGGGCGGCGCTGTGTTCGCTGAGCGGTGCAGCGCGGTCAGGCGCCGCTGCCGCTCGTCACGCGGCGGCGGTGATCAGCCGACCGGCACGTTGACGTTGACGAGTGAGTAGAGGTCCTTGGGGTCCTCCGGGTCTGCCACGAGGTCGATCTCCACGGCCAGGTCGGAGTCCTTGACCCAGTCGCGCAGGCAGCGCAGCGCGGAGAAGTCGTTGATGGCGAAGCCCACCGAGTCGAACAGGGTGACCTGCTCGTCCGAGGTGCGGCCTGCCTCAGCGCCCGTGAGGACCTTCCAGAACTCCACGACGGGGAAGTCCGGCTCAACCTGCTGGATCTCGCCCTCGATGCGGGTCTGCTCGGGGAACTCGACGAACACGGTCGAGCGGCGCACGATCGCCTCGTCCAGCTCGGTCTTGCCGGGGCAGTCGCCGCCGATGGCGTTGAGGTGCACGCCCGCCGTGACCTGGTGGTCCTTGAGGACGGTCGCCTGCTGCTTGTCGGCCGTGCAGGTCGTGATGATGTCGGCGCCCTCGACGGCCTCGTCCACGGAGGAGCAGATCGTGATGTCGAAGCCGAGCGGCTCGAGGTTGCGGCGGGCCTTCTCCATGGCGGCCGGGTCCACGTCGAAGATCCGGAGGGTCTCGATGCCGAGCGAGCCGCGGAAGCCCAGGGCCTGGAACTCGGACTGGGAGCCGGAGCCGATCATGGCCATGACCTTCGAGTCCTTGCGGGCGAGCTGTTTGGCCACCATGACGGAGGTTGCGGCGGTGCGCAGCGCGGTGAGGAGGGTCATCTCGGCGAGGAACGTCGGGTAGCCGTTGTCCACGTCGGCGAGCACGCCGAAGGCGGTGACGGTCTGGAAGCCGCGGGCCGGGTTGAACGGGTGCCCGTTGACGTACTTGAAGGAGTACTCCTCCCCGTCGGAGGTCGGCATGAGCTCAATGACGCCGAACGGGGTGTGGCTGGCCACGCGGGGGATCTTGTCGAACTTCTCCCAGCGGGCGAAGTCGCGCTCCAGGTACTCCACCATGCGGGTGATGATCTTCTCCACGCCCTCGCGCTGGATCCAGGTGGACATGTGTGCTACATCGACGAATTGCGTCATTGAAATTCCCTTCGAACGGTGTGGTGGTCTGTGTCAGCCCGCCACCCAGGGTAGCCACGTCGCCTTGGGCTTCCCTGGGCAGCGGCGCTGAGGCTGGGGTCAGTCCTTGCGGGGGCGGCGAACGCTCGACCCTGCGCCGGAGGCGCGGCGGGTCCAGTTCGCGGTGTCCACCATGGGGATGGCGCCCGTGTAGCCCTCGCGGGCTGCAGCGATCTCCCGGACGCGGCCGCGCACGGCATACCATCCGCCGATGAGGATCGGGATGAGCAGGAGCATCGAGAGGAGCGTGTACGTGCCCACCGGGTAGTCGAGCGCCATGAGGACGAGGACGACGGCGATGAACACGAGAACAGCCCAGTCCATGAAGGGGCTGAACGGAGCCCGGTAGGCGGGCCGCGTGGAGAGGCCCTTCTTGGCCAGGCTCACGAACTTGGCATGGGCAAGGACGATCGCGGCCCATGCGGCCATCGTGCCGATCGAGGCGATGTTGAGGACGATCTCGAACGCCTTGGCCGGAACGATGAAGTTCAGGCCGACGCCGATGAAGCCGACCACTGCGGTGAGCCAGATGCCGCCGGAGGGGACGCCCGCCTTGTTGACCGTGCCCGCGAACTTCGGGGCGGATCCGTTGACGGCCATGGAGTGGAGGATGCGCCCCGTGGAGTACATGCCTGCGTTGAGGGAGGAGAGCGCGGCCGTGATGACCACGAGCTGCATGACCGGACCGGTCCAGCTGATGCCGATCGAGTCGAAGAAGGTCACGAACGGCGACTCGTCTGCGGAGTAGGCCGTGTGAGGCAAGAGGATGCTCAGGAGCACCACGGAGCCCACGTAGAAGATGGCGATGCGCCACATCACGGTGCGAACGGCCTTGGGGACCACGGTCTCGGCGTTCTTCGTCTCGCCCGCAGTGGTGCCCACGAGCTCGATGCCGGCGTAGGCGAACACGACGCCCTGGACCACGATGAGCGCCGGGAGAACGCCGTTCGGCAGCCATCCGCCGTTGTCGGAGATGAGGTGGAACCCGGTCGGCTGGCCCGTCGGCGTGCCGAAGATGACGAAGCAGATGCCCACCACGAGGAAGGTCACGAGCGCGGCCACCTTGATGATCGCGAACCAGAACTCCATCTCGCCGAAGACCTTGACGGAGACGAGGTTCATGATGAGCACGAGCACGACGACGACGAGGGCCGTGACGCCTTGCGGAATGCCTGCGATGAACGAGCTGTACTGGCCGAACCAGGCCACGTAGATGGCGATGGCGGTGGCATCGGCCACGGCGGTCATGGCCCAGTTGAGCCAGTAGAGCCAGCCTGCGGTGTAGGCGGACCGCTCGCCGTAGAACTCGCGGATGTAGGAGACGAACGAGCCGGAGCTCGGGCGGTAGACGACGAGCTCGCCGAGCGCGCGGAGAATCAGGTAGCCGAAGAAGCCGCAGACGGCGTACACGATGGCCAGGGAGGGGCCGGCGTCGTGGAGGCGTCCGCCGGCGCCGAGGAAGAGGCCCGTGCCGATGGCCGAGCCGATCGCGATCATCTGGAGCTGACGCGCGCCGAGACCTTTGTGGAGCTTCTCGTCTTCGTTGACGAGTGGTGGGGGCGTTGTCATCTGAGCACTTTCAGAGTCGGGAGACATTGCAGGGCAGCCCACACTGAAAGTCACGCACGACGGTGAGCGCCAAAGCACGATTTTACTCTGAGGCAGCCCGTTCCCTGGGAGGGAGGCACTCTGGGCCGAGGAAGCGCGAGTCTCTGGGGGGTCTCTGTGGAAAGGTCCACACTTGTGCACAAAAGTTATCCACAGGTGTGGATGAACACTGTACAACTCACGGCGAGCCCCCTCTGCAAACCCCGAAGACGCGGGGTTTGCCCAGGAAAATCGGGAGAATCGTCACATACTCACACTGTGGACAAACCCTGTGGGCAACGGCTGAACACCGTGAAATCCACTGACGAGGGCAGCCCTTCCGGCCCTGAAGACACAACTTGTCGACAGCTGTGCACAGAGTTATCCACATTGTGTGGGCAACTCTGTGCACGTCAGGGACCCTGCTGGGGAAAAGCCCGAATTCCCGGGGTCTTCAACGGAACGCGGCCCCTCACCGAGGGGCCGCGTGTGGATAAGTGCTGTGGATGACTAGCGGGGCCGTCGTCGTCGGATCCATGGGCCAATGACGACCGCAGCATAGAGAAGCCCGCCGAGGAACCCTCCGAGGTGCCCCTGCCAGGAGATGTTGCCCACGATGAGGGGCATGAGGGCGTTGACCCCGAGGAGGATGAGCGTCCCCGCGATGTTCTGCCGGAGCGCCAGCTGCACCACGAGGACGCCCGCGATGAGCCCGAAGATCCCGCCGGACATCCCCACCGTGTAGGAGTAGGGGTCCTCCAGCAGGAGCACCCCCGCGCTCCCCGCCAGGATGCTCGCGGCCAGCAGCCCGGCAAAACGGCCGGACCCGATCATCGGCTCGAGCATGCGCCCGAAGATCCACAGGGAGAGCATGTTGGTGCCGATGTGCGCCGAGGAGGTGGGGTCGTGGAAGAACGCGTTGGTCACGACGGTCCACGGCTCGTCCGCCACGAGGAAGGGCTTGAGCCCGAACTCGAAGACCAGGTCTTTGCTGAACCAGCTCAGGCCGAAGAGCGCGAGGCACACGGCCATGATGGCATACGTCACGGGCATAGACGGGCGGGCGGCCCGCACAGCATCATGCTGCGCCGGCCGCCCGCCGTCGTGCTCCGCGCCCCTCTCGGGAACGGATGGTGAGCTCATGAGGAGCTACTTGACCTCAATGGACTCGATGACGACGTCCTCGACCGGGCGGTCGTTGCGACCGGTGGGGACGTTGTTGAGCGCGTCGACGACCTTCTTGGAGGCCTCGTCGCTCACTGCACCGAAGATCGTGTGGCGGCCGTTGAGCCACGGGGTCTCCACCGTGGTGATGAAGAACTGGGAGCCGTTGGTGCCGGGGCCGGCGTTGGCCATGGCGAGGAGGTACGGCTGGTTGAACTGGAGCTCCGGGTGGATCTCGTCGCCGAACTGGTAGCCCGGGCCGCCGATGCCCTGGCCGAGCGGGTCGCCGCCCTGGATCATGAACTGGCTGATGATGCGGTGGAAGATCGTGCCGCTGTAGAGAGGCGTGCCGGTCATCTTCTCGCCCGTCGCCGGGTGGGTCCACTCCTGGGTGCCGTCGGCGAGGCCGACGAAGTTCTTGACGGTCTTCGGGGCGTGGTTGCCGAAGAGGTCGACGACGATGTCGCCCTTGTTGGTCTTGATGGTGGCCTGGTGCGTTGCTTGTGCAGTCATAAGCCCATTTTGGCACTGTTGCAGCACCGGGGCTGCAGGTTCGGCCTCAGTGAACATGGGGAAACACTGAAAACTTCCAAAACCCCTCGGATTTTGGGCTTCTGTTCAGGCGGAACAACTAGGCTTGAGAAAAAGACCACGGACACTAGGAGCCTTTCACGATGAAGAAGAACACTGACGCCGCAGCGGCGGATTTCGTCACCCCTGCGGAGAAGAAGCTCAAGACGTTCGCTCCCCTGGCCAAGAAGGCGCTCAAGATGCGCTTCCCGGCCCAGGCGGACATGATCGAGGAGAAGTTCTCCGAGTACCAGCCGAAGGTCGAAGAGGCCCTTCACAACCTCCAGCCCAAGGTTGAGTCCGTTGTGGAGACCGCGAACACCAAGATCGCAGACGTCCAGGAGAAGGTGGCAGACGTGAAGAGCGCCGCCGCTGAG
>JAGLBH010000091.1 GCA_018260285.1 Arthrobacter sp.
TCGTCCAGCTTCTGGCCCTTGGGCGCGGCGAAGCGGACCGTCAGGGGCAGCGGGCCCGCGGAGAACGGCGTGCGGGGCCGCTGGGTGGCGGCAGCGCCCTCGTCCACGGTGAGAGCCTCCTTGGGCAGCGGCACCCGGACCACCTGGTGCTTGTTCGTCTCGACGACGAGCAGGCGCGGCTCCCCGCCCTCGACGGCCTCGAGCAGCACGTCCGACGGCTCGGCCAGCCCGCGGGCCAGCGTGGAGACCGTCTTCGTGCCCGGCTCATAGCGGCGCACCGCCCCGTTGTAGGTGTCCGCGAAGGCCACCGAGCCGTCCGGCAGCACCGTCACGCCGAGCGGGTGCTGAGCACGGGCCTCGGCAGCGTCGCCGTCCCGGTACCCGAAGTCATAGAGTCCGACGCCGACGGCCGTCTCCACCGTGACCCGCGCGGAGGAGGGAGCGGTCTCGTCGGAGGCCTCGGCGATGCGCAGCACGCGGAGCGCGCTCGTCTCGGAGTCAGCGAGCCAGATGTCCCCGTTCGCGTCCTCGGCGAGGCCGGAGGTCTGGGCGAACCAGGAGGAGGCGGCTGGGCCGTCGAGCAGCCCCTCGTTGCCGTCGCCCGCGAGCAGCTCGACGGCGCCCGCGATCGGGTCGAAGGCGAAGATCTGGTGTGTGCCGGCCATCGCGACGACCGCCTTGCCGAGGGCGCGGGACCAGACGACGTCCCACGGGGAGGAGAGGGCCACCTCTGTGGCGGCGTGCTCGGCGAGGTTGGCCGCCTCGCGGGCCGCGGCGCCCGGATCCTGGATGAGCCGCTGCACGCCGTTGCCCGCCACAGTGGTCACCGTGCCGGTGGCCGTGTTGAGGCCGCGCAGGCGGTGGTTGACCGTGTCCGCGACGAGCACGTCGTAGCCCGCCTGGGCCGCGACGTCTGCGGGAAGGGCCAGCACGCCCTGGGGCTCGTTGAATTGGGCGTCCTCGGCCGAGCCGTCCGCGAAGCCCTTGGCACCGGAGCCGTAGACGGTGCGCAGCGTGGCGGCGTCGGCCTCGAGGTGAGCGATCCGGTGGTGGCCCGAGTCGCCGATGAGGTAGGACCCGTCCGCGAGCGCGGCGATCTTGCCCGGGAAGCGCAGGTCGCCTGACTGGGCGGGGGCGGGGACGTAGGGGCCGTCTCCTCGGTGGAGCGTTCCCTTGGCGTCGTGCTCGGCGACGAGCTCGTCGATGAGGCGGACGAGGCCGTCACCATGGCCTTCGCCGGAGAGGTTCGCGGCGATGTACCCCTCGGGGTCGATGACGATGAGGGTCGGCCACGCGCGGGCCGCGTAGGCCTGCCAGGTGACCAGCTCGGGATCGTCGAGCACCGGGTGGTGGATCTCGTAGCGCTCGACGGCGGAGACCAGCGCGTCCGGGTCGGCCTCGTGCTCGAACTTCGGGGAGTGGACGCCGACGGTCACGAGGACGTCCTTGTACTTCTCCTCGATCGGTCGCAGCTCGTCCAGCACGTGGAGGCAGTTGATGCAGCAGAATGTCCAGAAGTCGAGCAGAACGATCTTGCCCCGCAGGTCCTCCAGCGTGACGGTCTTGCCGCCTGTGTTGAGCCAGCCGCGGCCCACGAGCTCGGACGCGCGCACGCGGCTCGTCTCGCGGATGGACTGCGCGGCCGATGAAGTGATGTCCCCTGACATGACGCCTCCTGATGTCGATGTCTCTCCAGCCTAGCGGCCTGTGCGCGCCTCAGACGCGGACGCGCTCCAGTCGGTCGATCTCGTCCCAGAACATGCCCCGCATGACAGCGCGGTCCTTGGAGGCGATGTCCATGTCCGGCTCCCCCATGGCCAGACAGACGTCGAGGAGCAGGCCCCTGTCGATGTCCGAGGGGATGTTGGGCCGCTGGTAGCGCTTGATGAGGGACTCCACGCGGCCCACTGTCACGAGGGAGATGACGGTCTGGCGCACCACGGACTTCATGGCGGCGTGGAGGGCCTCGGTGGCCTCGCGCTCAATGGCCTCGAGCTCCGCCCCGGGTGCGGGCGGGCGGTAGGTGATCTCCTGCTTCCTCACCGGGGCGAGCTTGGGGGTGATCGGCCCTCGCGGGGCGGGGGTGGTCTTGGGCGGGGCGACCGGCGCGCTGACCGGCGGGGTAACGGGCCGGGAGGCCGGCTTGTCCGGGGCTGAGGACTTCGCGGCGGGCAGCGGCTGAGGCGCGGGGACAGGCATCGGCACGGGGCTCTGCTGGGCGGGGCTCTGCTGGGCGGGGCTCTGCTGGGCGGAGACCTGCGGGGCGGGAGTGACCTGGCGGATCGCGGGCGCGGGGGTCTCGAAGGCCTCGGCGGCGGAGCGGGCCTCCGCTGCGGCGCCTGCGATCTTCGCGGCGGCGACCGAGCGGCTCTCGGCGTCGCCCTCTTCCTCGGGGAGCGGCTGGGGCACGATCGTCGCGGCGCGCTTGATGAGGTCGGCGGAGATGATGTGGCGCTCGTCCGCGCGGCGGGCGAGGTTCGTGGCGGTGGAGTAGAGGCCGAATTTCGTCTTGACCGGGGAGTCCTCGAGCGCGCCCACGTTGTAGAGGTGCACCCGCACGCCGTAGTCCTGCGCGAGCTCCACGGCCTCCGTCAGGTCGTCATCCCCCGAGACGAGGTACAGGTCCGTGACAAGGCCCCGCATGGAGAGGTTGACGATATCGAGGGCCAGCTTGACGTCCACGCCCTTCTGGTTGCCGAAGCTCGTGCGGCCGATGCGCGTCTTGGTGCGGGAGATGCCGTCGATGGCGAGGAAGGCCTCCTCGGCCTGGCGCTTGCCCTCATACTCCTCTGGAGGCGAGTCATACCATTGGACTCGCAGCAGCTCGGAGTTCTTGCTCTGGGACTGCTGGAGCTGGTCGATCTCCTGCTTCATCTGCTGGACAAGCTTCTCCCAGGACACCTGGATCATGTTCCGGTTGGAGGACCCGGTGAGGACACGGGCCATCGATGCCAGAAGGTATCCCGCGTCCACCATCACTGCGTACTTGTTCATTGTCGGTCGCCTCTCATCGCTTTTCACGGGAGCTTCCCCCAGCAGCCCTGGGACAACCTTAGCGGCGCTCCCCTGGGACAACCTGGAGAACCCTGAGAAATTAGGCGTCCTCAGCAGCTGGCCTCCGATGCGGCAGATGGTACGAACGGCCCTACGAGCGGCCGGCCCGCCTCGCGAGCATCTCGTTGTAGGCGCGCAGCTCGGCGTCGTCGTCCCGGTCCGCGGCACGGTCCTTGCGGATCATCTCCTTCTTGTCCGCGCGCGCCCACATCATCATGACGCCCAGGGCGACGACGAGGGTCGGCAGCTCGCCGACGCCCCACGTGATCCCGCCGCCCAGCTGCTGGTCCTCGATGGCGCTGAGTCCCCACGGCCTGCCCATGTTGCCGAACCAGAAGGCCTGGATGAGGGTGGTGGAGCCCATGATCGTCACGCCGAAGAACGCGTGGAAGGCCATCGTGGCGAAGAGCAGCACGAGCCGCAGCGGGTACGGGGCCCGGCGCGGAAGGGGGTCCGAGCCGATCATCGTCAGGGCGAAGATGTAGCCCGTCAGGAGGAAGTGGACCACCATGAGCTCGTGCCCCACATGGAACTTCAGGGCGTAGAGGAACAGATCCGAGTAGTAGAAGAGGATGATGGACCCGGCGAAGTTCGCCGCCGCGAAGAGCGGGTGGGTCACGAGCTGAGACCACCAGGAGTGCACGAACGCGAGAATCCACTCGCGCGGGCCCCGGGTTCCGTCCGTCCGCGGGTGCAGCGCGCGGAGGGCCAGGGTCACCGGGGCGCCCATGACAAGGAACATCGGCACAAGCATCGTCAGGGCCATATGGTCCAGCATGTGCGCCGAGAAGAGGACCATCCCGTAGACGGCCGGGGCGCCGGAGGTGAAGTAGGTCAGCGCGGTCAGGCCCACGAGGAAGGCGGCCAGGCGGGTCACGGGCCAGGAGTCGCCCCGGCGCCGCAGGATGATGAAGCCGCGGACGTACGCCACGAGCATCCCGAGCACGAGCGCGATCCAGAGCCAGTCCGGCCGCCACATCGTCAGGTAGCGCTCTGCGGTGAGCTCCGGCGGCAGCTCGTAGCCGGTGAGAATGCGGGCCGGGGATGCCTCGGGGGGCAGAGTCTCCGGGCGGGGCGGGGCGGTGCGCGCCAGGCCTGCGGCCACCCCGGAGACGACGCCGAGCACGGCCGTCTCCACGAGAATGAGCCGCACGAACAGGCGCGGCTGCTCCTCGAGGCGCGGGATCGTGGCCGAGCGGTGAAGCCAGCCGAAGTAGCCGACCAGCACGGTGAGCATCGTCTTGACGAGCACGAGCACTCCCCACGGGGAGAGCAGCTGCTCCAGGGCTGTGATGCGCAGCAGGGCGTTGACCACGCCCGATCCCACGACGAGCGCGAGCGCCAGGGCCGCAAGCGGCGAATACCGCTCCGCGGCGGTCTTGAGCTGAGCGGTGGTCTTGGGCTGTGCTGTATTTTTGGGCTGTGCCGCGGCCCCGGCAGTGCCGCGCAGGAGGGCCAGGCCGATGAGGGAGAGGACGACGACGCCGCCCACCCACAGGCTCGCCCCCAGCAGGTGAAGGCCCATCGCGTTGACGGCGGCCATGTGGTCGTCGCCGCCCGCGGAGTGGCCGGTGAGAGCCATGGGGATGATCCCCAGAATGGCCAGAATCGCCGTGAGGGCATAGGCCGTGACGGACTCCACCGCGAAGACGAGCGTGGTCACGACGCACGCGATGAGGAACGCGGCCAGCCAGGCCCGGCCCAGGTCAAACTGGGTGAAGAACTCGGCGAGGGCCTGGGTGTAGGCGGGGCTCCCGCTGAGGGGCAGCCCTGCGGCGTCCGCGTAGGTGAAGATGCCGACGGCGGCGGCGGACATCGTCCAGACCGCTGCCCCGGCGGACGCGGCGCGGCGGGCGACGGCCCACGGCACAGAGTCTTTGGACACGATCGCCGCGAGGAACACGAGGGCCGAGAGGGTGACGGCCGAGGAGAGGTCGTAGAGGGTCCGCGCGATGGGCAGTCCCCAGCGAACGGCGGAGCCTGGGTCGCCGAGGTCGCGGGGGCCCGCAGCCTGGGTGAAGAGCAGAGCGGCGAGCAGGCCGACGAGGGCCGCGCCCGCCGTGACGAGCACAGGCGCAAGGAGGCGCCCCGCCGAGGAGAGCGAGTCTGCCCGCTGGGGGGAGCCCCCGGAGGCCGGGCGCTTCGCAGAGCGCCCGGCCCGGGATGACGAGGCTGGACTAGTGGCTATGAGCCGATCCCGTCGATTCGCCGACGGTCAGCTCGAGATGAGCCGGCCCCTCGGTCGTGGTGAGGGTGATCTCCAGGGCGTCGCCCTTCTTCATGCTGGCCTTGAGGCCCTTGACGGCGAGGTGGTAGCCCTCCTCCGTGAGGTCCATCGTCTGGCCCGGCTTGAGGGTCCAGCCGGCCGTGTCCACGGACATGACGCCGTTGACCGTCTTGTGCATCTCCACGGCCTCCGCGTAGTCGCTCGCGGCGCTCTTGATGGTGATCGGCTCCGTGCCCGTGTTCTTCAGCTGGCCCGTGATGTGGATGCCCTTCCCCTTGTCCGCTGCGGGAACGGTGGCCTTCGTGGCCGAGATGGGGGCGTGGGCGTGGGGCTTGGTCTCATCCGTGGTGGCCGAGCTCGAGGCGCTCGGGGACGCCGCGGCGGACGCGGACGCGCTGGTCGAGGCTGACGCGCTTGCCGTGGCCGAGGAGCTGGCCGAGGCCGAAGCGCTCGACGATGACGCGGCCGACGTCGTCGTCCCCGATCCCCCGCACGCCGTGAGGGTGAGCGCGAGCGCGCCGACGGAGAGGAGCGAGAGGGTGTTCTTCAGGGTCAGGGTGTTCTTCTTCATGGTCGGTCCTTCTTCCGCAGCCGCATGCCGATGAATCCTCCGAAGAGGCCGGTCAGGGCTGCAACGATTCCCAGGAGCAGGAGCGGCACGTTGATCGCGCCGCTGGCTCCCGATGACGAGGTGGAGGTCGGCGTCGGCGTGGGTGCCGGGGCCGAGGAGGCGGATGCCGCAGACTGGGGCTTCGAGGGGTCCAGCACCGTGAAGGTGATGATGCCGTCGATCGGGTGGCCGTCTGAGGAGACGGCGCGCCACCGGAGGGTGCTCGAGCCCACGGGGAGGTCCGCGGTCACGGCGCCCCGCATCTGGTCATCCCGAATCGTCGGGGTCAGGGTGGTTCGCTTGCCCTGCGCGTCCTCCAGGATGAGGTCCGCCCCGAAGGTCTGGATCTTGTCCGAGAAGGTCAGGACGAATTCCCGGTGCCCGGGGGCGATGTTCTGGCCGTCGCGGGGATCGGAGGACACGATCGAGTCGTGCGCCGACGCCGCCGGGGCCAGGCCTGCGAACAGGAGAAGGAACACCGCGAGGAGCGCCGCGAAGCGCCCCCGTGCTGTCCGGGAAGCCGCCTGGGCGGGCGAGCCGCTGGTCCGAGTCAATGCGCTCATGTGAGCTGCCTTTCGTGGAGATGCCGATGAGTCTGAGGTGCTCTCAGACGAGCGGCGGCCCCCTCAGGCCCCAGGCCGCGACGGGGCGGCTCTCCCGGAGGTCCCGAGCCCTCTCGGCGACGTGCGCGAGGTGGGCTCGCAGGGCTGCGCGGACCGCGGCGAGCTGAGCCGCCGGCGCGTCCTGGACGAGGAAGCGTGTGAAGGGCGGGGCGTGCGTGCTGGCCACGGCTGCGCGGGCGGCTGCGGCCAGGCGGGGCAGGGCCTGGCTCGCGCTCTGCG
>JAGLBH010000092.1 GCA_018260285.1 Arthrobacter sp.
AGCGGTCCGGCGGCGGAGAGGCGATCCGTCAGGGCGATGACCTGCGAGGGGTCGCGCAGGTCGATCCCCACGATCTCGAGGCGGTCCAGCCACTCATGGGCGTCTGGCATGAGGGCGTACCGGCGGGCGGCGTCGTGCGGGAAGCGCGTGGTGATGATCGTGTGGGCGCCGTCGCGGAGCAGACGGAGCGCGATGTGCATGCCGATCTTGGCCCGCCCGCCCGTGAGGAGGGCCCTGCGTCCGGTGAGGTCCGTCCGGGCCTCGCGCTTGCCGTGGGAGAAGTCCGCGCAGGAGGGGCAGAGCGCGTGGTAGAAGGAGTCCACCTGAGTGTAGGGCTCTTTGCAGATGTAGCAGCCGCGGGGCACGAGGAGGTGGCCGGCGATGCTCGTGCTTGCGCGGGAGGTGAGCTGGGACCCGCGGGTCTCGTCGTCGATCCGCTCGGGCGACGCCGTGGCCGTGGCCTCCAGGACGGCGCGGTCGGCCGAGCGCACCTGGTCCCGTGCCATGTCGCGGCGGTACTTCTTGACCGCTTTGAACATCTTCCCCGTGGAGCGGCGGACGGCGATGAAGTCCGGGTGGTCGTCCGGGAACTCGTGGATGCGGCCGAGAACGCGCAGGCACGCGTCGAGGTCTGCGGGATCGATCGGATCGACGGGGGGATACGGAGGCTGTGCGTCAGTCATGGCCTCTCAAGAATACCGGGGGCGGCGCCCGAACCTCGGACGCCGCCCCCCCGTGATCGCTCACGCGCTCAGCAGATGCTCGTGACCACCCTGCCGCTAGGAGCGGGGAGCCTTGGCGCGAGCGTGGACGACCTTCTCGTCGATCGGGGCGTCCGAGGAGGCGCGCAGCGCGCGGTAGTAGGCGGCTGCCTCATCCTGACGGGTCTTCTCCGCACCGGAGGAGATCGCCGCGCGTCGGTGCTCCTGGGTGTAGCCGAAGGCCTCCACGAGGTCGCTTGCATGCGGGCGCAGCTTGGCGAGCAGGCGGTTGATGTACTCGTGGAGCGTCCGGGCGCGCTGCGTGGAGAGGCGGCCGTTCATCATGTACCAGGCCAGGTTCTCCTCGATGAGGCAGAGGCCGAAGAGGTCACGGACCACGGTCATGACCGAGCGGGTGCCCTCGTCCTCGATGGCGTGCAGGCCGCGCGTGAAGGCCTCCCACTGGAGGAGCTCCGCGTGGGCGCGGGCGGCGGCGAGCAGCTGGTCCTGGTTCTTGTTGAAGATCGCAGCGGACTCCGCCTGGGACAGCTTGTGCGCCCCGCGCAGCTCGCCGGCGACCTCGGCCACCATGGAGGAGACGCGGTCTGCGAGGAGGGTTCGCTGCGTCGTCTCGTCGCGCAGTGCGATGGCGGACTTGCGCTCGGAGCCCGTGTCCGCCACGGTCTGGGCCAGACGGCGCAGACCCGAGCGGCTGAGGGCCGTGTCGGCCGCCTGGTTGGCGATGTACTGGGCCATGCCCGAGCCCTTGAGCTCCTTGAGCTGGCGGCCGTAGTCCGTGAGGAGTCGCTTGGCCACGAGCTGGAGGAGCACGTTGTTGTCGCCCTCGAACGTGACGTAGATGTCCAGGTCCGAGCGGAGGGAGGTGAAGCGGTTCTCCACGAGGAAGCCGGCCCCGCCGCAGGCCTCACGGCATTCCTGGAGGATGCCCAGGGCGTTCCAGGTGGAGAGCGGCTTGAGAGCAGCGGCCAGCGTCTCAAGGTCCTGGCGGGACGCCTCGGTGTCGTTGCGGCCGGAGAAGACGTCGTCGAACTTCTGGAGGAGCTCCTCGTGGGCGAAGCTCATGGCGTAGGTCTTGGCCACGAGGGGGAGCAGCCTGCGCTGGTGGCGCTGGTAGTCCAGGAGCACTTCTTCCTCGGTGGGGGAGGAGGCGTTGAACTGGCGTCGCTCCTGGGCGTACTGGACGGCGATCTGCAGGGCGATCTTCGAGGCGCTCGTCGCTGCGCCGTCGAGGGAGACGCGCCCCTGGACCAGGGTGCCGAGCATCGTGAAGAAGCGGCGCCCCGGCGAGGCGATCGGGGAGCTGTAGGTCCCGTCCTGGTCCACGGTGCCGTAGCGGTTGAGGAGATGGGTGCGAGGGATGCGCACGTTCGTGAAGTGCAGGCGGCCGTTGTCGATGCCGTTGAGGCCGCCCTTGATGCCGTCGTCCTCGCCGCCCACGCCCTCGAGGAATTCGCCCGTCTCCGGGTCTCGGATGTCCACGTAGAAGGCGTGCACGCCGTGGTTGACGCCCTGGGTGATGAGCTGGGCGAACACGGTGGCTGCCACCCCGTGGAGGGCCGCGTTGCCGAGGTAGTCCTTCCACGCGCCGCGGACGGGGGTGTGGATGACGAACTCGTCCGTCTCCGGGTCGAACGTGGCGGTGGTTCCGATCGAGGCGACGTCGGAGCCGTGGCCCGTCTCGGTCATGGCGAAGGCGCCCGGAATCTCGAGGCTCAGGATCCCCGGGAGCCACTTCTTGTGGTGCTCCTCGGTGCCCAGGTGGAGCACGGCGGAGCCGAAGAGGCCCCACTGGACGCCGGCCTTGATCTGAAGAGAGGGGTCTGCCGAGACGAGCTCCTCGAACCGCGCGACGCTGCCGCCGTGGTCGCCGCTACCGCCGAACTCGACCGGGAAGGCCTCTTGGATGGCGCCCTCGTCCACGAGCACCTTGAGCTGCTTGAGCACGCGGGCCCGGTGTTCCTCAAGGGTGAGCCCCTCCTCCTTGTGCAGGTCCGGGCGGGTGGCGAGCTTGCGCGAGATCCGCCGGGCTTCGTGCCAGCGCCCGAGCAGCTGGTGCTCGAGTGCCTTGACGTTGATGCGGGCCGAGGCGTCGTCGTTCTCTTCGCGGACGGCAGGGATGGTGAGGTTGTCAGTCATGGTGTCTCCAAAAGGCTGAGGGTCGAGTCAGGAGTGGATGGCGAGGTCGGGCAGGGCGGTGCGGTCGGCGAGGACGCCGAGGGCGAGCCACCCGGTGAGGTGGTCTCGCAGGTCTTCGAGAGGCGGCCGGGAGTCGGAGGGCGTGTACAGCCAGCGCTCCGAGGCCGCGCGGATCATGCCGACGGCGGAGGGCGGCCAGAACTCGAGCGTCATCGTCCGAGTGGGCTCCGAGACGAGGGCGTCGTCGAGAATCGCGCCGAGCAGATCCTGCATGAGCTCGACGATCGTCTTGAAGAAGCCCCGGATCTCCTCGGAGGAGAAGTCGCTCGTGACGAAGGCGTAGACGTTCGGCGAGCGCTCGATGAGCAGCAGGTAGTCGCCGAGCATGCGGCGCAGGGCGTTGGACGGATGGCTCTCCTCGGCGACGGCGGCGAGCAGCTCGCGACGCACGCGCTGGAGCACTCTGTCCGAGACTGCCTCCTGGAGACCTGCCTTGTCGTCGAAGTACCGATAGAAGACCGACTTGGAGGTGTTGGACGCCGCGGCGATGTCCTCCATCGAGGCATGCGGGCCGATCTCGTCGATCGCAGCCACAGCCTGCTTGACCAGCTCGCGGTGCCGGGCGGCCCGATGGGCGTCCCAGCGCCGGGACCGGCCGTCGTCAGTGGGGGAAATGTTCACGATACCGAGCGTATCAGGTACGCCCGGTATCGGATACACTCGGGTCATGACGAACTCCACGAACAGCCACACCCCGCTCCCGCTGCCCACTCCTCGCAAGGCGGTCGTCGTCGGCGGCAACCGCATCCCCTTCGCCCGCTCCAACGGCCCGTACGCCCATGCGAGCAACCAGGACATGCTCACCTCCGCCATCAACGGCCTGGTCGCCCGCTTCGGGCTCCAGGGCGAGGTCATCGGAGAGGTCGCAGCCGGCGCCGTCCTCAAGCACTCCAAGGACTTCAACCTCACCCGCGAATGCGTCCTCGGCTCCCAGCTCTCCCCGAAGACCCCGGCCTACGACGTGCAGATGGCCTGCGCCACCGGCCTCGAGGCCATCGCGAGCCTCACGGACAAGATTAAGCTCGGCCGCATCGACTCCGCGATCGCCGGCGGCACGGACACGACGAGCGACGCCCCCATCGCCGTGAGCGAGGGCCTCCGCACGGCTCTCCTCGAGCTCGCGCGCGCCAAGACCACCCCCGCCAAGCTCAAGGCCCTCTCCGGCCTGCGCCCCAAGGATCTGGCGCCCAGCGCACCCGGAACGGGCGAGCCCCGCACCGGCATGTCCATGGGCGAGCACCAGGCCATCACGACCCACGCATGGGGCGTGACCCGCCAGGAGCAGGACGAGCTCGCCCTCGCCAGCCACAAGAACCTGGCCGCCGCCTACGAGCGCGGCTTCTTCGAGGACCTCATCACCCCGTTCCGCGGCCTGTCCAAGGACAACAACCTCCGGGCGGACACCTCCCTCGAAAAGCTCGGCTCCCTCAAGACGGTCTACGGCAAGCAGTTCGGTGCTGAGGCCTCCATGACGGCCGGCAACTCCACCCCGCTGACCGACGGCGCCTCCGCCGTGCTCCTCTCGAGCGAGGAGTGGGCCGCTGAGCGCGGACTGCCCATGCTCGCCAACGTGGTGGACGTCGAGGCCGCGGCCGTGGACTTCGTTCACGGCGAGGAGGGGCTCCTCATGGCCCCCGCCTACGCGGTTCCGCGCATCCTGGCCCGCAACGGCCTGACCCTCCAGGACTTCGACTTCTACGAGATCCACGAGGCGTTCGCCGGCACCGTGCTCTCGACCCTCAAGGCGTGGGAGGATCCGACGTTCTGCCGCGAGAAGCTGGGCCTCGACGCCCCGCTCGGCTCGATCGACCGCTCGAAGCTCAACGTCAACGGCTCGTCCCTCGCCGCAGGGCACCCCTTCGCCGCCACCGGCGGGCGCATTGTCGCCTCCCTCGCCAAGCAGCTCCACGAGAAGGGGCTGACCTACCAGGGCTTCCGCGTGCTCCCGTACTGCTGGAATGACGAGACGCCGCTCTCCAACCACGAGCTGCGCATGGACGACGACGTCTACCAGATGCGCCAGGACCCCACCGTCACGGTCGCCTTCGAGCTGACCGGCGAGAAGGCCGACGCGCTGGGTCTCGGCTGCGTCTACGCCCTCGCCTGGACCACCACCCCGTGGACCCTCCCGACGAACCAGGCCCTCGCCGTCGGCCCTGAGGTCACCTATGTGACGGTTCCCGCCGGACCGAACGGCGCTGGCGTCGGCGAGAATTTCGCCCCCGAAACCTTCCTCCTCGCCAAGGACCTTGTGGGCGCCTACGCGAAGGATCTCGGATACGACGACGCCGCGGCAGCCCAGGGCGCGGTCCTCCGCGAATACACGGGCGCCGAACTGGAGGACGTGGCCTACACCCCGCTCTTCGACTACTTCACGGACGCCGAGAACTACGGCACCGGCTCCTCGTGGCGCATCCTCGTGGCGGACTACGTCACGACGACGGACGGCACGGGCATCGTCCACCAGGCACCCGCCTACGGCGAGGACGACCAGGCGGTCTGCGAGGCAGCCGGCATCCCCGTGGTGCTCTCGGTGGACGAGGGCGCCAAGTTCCTGCCCCTCTTCGGCAAGCCGAGCCCGTCCGGCTCCACCGAGCTCGCCGAGATCGCAGGGGTCCAGGTCTTCGACGCGAACAAGACGATCATCCGCGTGCTCAAGGAGAAGGGCGTCCTGGCCCGCCAGGCGACCTACGAGCACAGCTACCCGCACTGCTGGCGCTGCCGCAAGCCGCTCATCTATCGCGCCATCACGTCCTTCTACGTGGCCGTCACGCAGTTCAAGGACCGCATGGTGGAGCTTAACCAGGAGATCAACTGGATCCCGGGCAACGTCAAGGACGGCCAGTTCGGCAAGTGGCTTGAGAACGCGCGCGACTGGTCCATCTCCCGCAACCGCTACTGGGGCTCGCCCATCCCGGTGTGGGTCTCGGACAACCCCGAGTACCCCCGCACCGAGGTCTATGGCTCCCTCTCTGAGCTCGAAGAGGCTTTCGGACGCCTGCCGCTCAACCACGAGGGCCAGCCGGACCTGCACCGCCCGTTCATCGACGAGCTGACGCGCCCCAACCCGGACGACCCCACGGGCCAGTCCACGATGCGCCGCGTCCCGGACGTCTTCGACGTGTGGTTCGACTCGGGCTCCATGCCCTACGCCCAGAACCACTACCCGTTCGAGGCGCAGGAGTGGTTCGACACCCACAACCCGGCGGACTTCATCGTCGAGTACATCGGCCAGACGCGCGGCTGGTTCTACACGCTGCACGTCCTCTCCACGGCGCTCTTCGACCGCCCCGCGTTCAAGAACGTCATCAGCCACGGCATCGTCCTCGGCTCGGACGGCAACAAGATGTCCAAGTCGCTGCGCAACTACCCGGACGTCTCCGAGGTCCTCGACCGCGACGGTTCCGACGCGATGCGCTGGTTCCTCATGTCCAGCCCCATCCTCCGCGGCGGCAACCTCATCGTCACTGAGGAGGGCATCCGCGAGGGCGTCCGCCAGGTGCTCCTGCCCCTGTGGAACGTGTGGCACTTCTTCACGCTCTACACCAACGCGGCCAACGGCGGCGCAGGCTATGAGGCCTCCCTCCGCCACGAGTCCACGGACCCGCTGGACCGCTACATCCTCGCGGCGACGGGCCGCCTCGTGACCCAGGTGCGGGACTCCCTCGACGCCTACGAGGTCTCTGACGCGTGCGACGCCCTCCGCTCCTACACCGACACACTCACCAACTGGTACGTGCGCCGGTCCCGCGAGCGCTTCTTCGCCGAGGACG
>JAGLBH010000093.1 GCA_018260285.1 Arthrobacter sp.
GGCATGGCGGGTTGCTCCAGGGGGTGTCAGGTGGGGTTGCAGGAGGAAGTGTTGCAACGACCACCTGACACCGCCGGTTCAAAACGCCGCTTTCTCTCGGTGGAGCGGGGAGAGCTTGCTCGGTGGAGCGGGGATAACTGAAAAGCCTCCTGAAGGAATCAGGCTACGCCGAGGTACGCCTCCCGGATCGAGGAGTCTCCGAGGAGCTCCTTGCCCGTGCCAGAGCGCGTGATCGAGCCCGTCTCCAGCACGAACGCCCGGTGGGAGCGGGCGAGCGCCTGGTTGGCGTTCTGCTCCACGAGGAGCACCGTGGTGCCCTCCGCGTTGATCTCCGAGATGATCTTGAAGATCTGGCGGATGAACTGGGGGGCCAGGCCCATGGAGGGCTCGTCGAGCAGGAGCAGCCGGGGGCGGGCCATGAGCGCGCGCGCCATGGCCACCATCTGCAGCTCGCCGCCGGACATCGTGCCGCAGATCTGCTTCTCGCGCTCTTGCAGACGCGGGAAGAGGTGGTAGACGCGCTCCACGTCCTTGGCGATCTCGGCCCGGTCCTTGCGCCCGTAGGCGCCCATCGCGAGGTTCTCGGAGACCGTCATGCCGGGGAACACGCCGCGGCCCTCAGGGGACTGCGAGATGCCCATGCCCACCCGGAGGTGCGGCTTGATGCCCGTGATGTCCTTGCCCTCGAAGAGGATCTTCCCCGTCGTGGGCTTGAGGAGGCCGGAGATCGTGCGCATCGTCGTCGTCTTGCCGGCGCCGTTGGCGCCGATGAGGGAGACGACCTCCCCCTCGTTCACCGTGAAGCTCAGGCCGTGCGTGGCCTGGATCTTGCCGTAGTGAACAGATACGTCCTGCAGCTCAAGCAGCGTCATCGTCGGGCTCCCCCAGGTAGGCAGTGATAACTCGTGGATCGCTCGTCACCTGAGCGGGTGTTCCGTTCGCGATGAGCTGCCCGAACTCGAGCACCACAATGCGGTCGGTCACGCCCGTCACGAGCTTCATGTCGTGCTCGATGAGCAGAACCGTGTAGCCGTCCGCGCGGATCGTCTGGATCAGCTCCATGAGCTGCTCCTTCTCCGCCGGGTTGAAGCCGGCGGCCGGCTCGTCGAGACAGAGCAGCTTCGGCTCGGTGGCCAGCGCTCGCGCGATCTCGAGGCGGCGCTGGTAGCCGTAGGGCAGGTGCTTGGCCAGGCGGTCCGCCTGGTCCTGGATGCCCACGAACTCGAGCAGCTCGTACCCGCGCTCGATCGACTCGCGCTCCTCCCGGTAGTGGGAGGGCAGGCGGAGCAGCGCCCCGCCCACGCTCGTCCTGTGGCGCACGTCCAGGCCCACGACGACGTTCTCCAACGCCGTCATCTCGCCGAAGAGGCGAATGTTCTGGAAGGTGCGCGCAATCCCGGCGCGGGTGATCTTGTGCTGGGCCAGGCCGTTGAGGCGCTTGCCCTCGAGGAGCACGTCGCCGCTCGTCGGCTTGTAGACGCCGGTCAGGGCGTTGAAGCACGTCGTCTTGCCGGCGCCGTTCGGGCCGATGAGGCCGAGGATCTCGCCCCGGTGGATGTCGAACGTCACGTCGTTGACGGCGGTGAGGCCGCCGAACTTCATCGTGAGGTTCTTCAGCTGCAGCAGCGGCTCGGCGCCCGGCGTCGTCGCCAGCAGGCTGGACGCGGCCGCACTCGAGCTTGGCGCACCCGTGGTGTTCGCGTGGCTGCTCATGCGTTGTTCTCCTTAGAAACGGTCGATCCTGCAGCGTGGGAGCCGCCCGCGGCGGCCGCAGCCGCGCTCGTGGACAGCACCGGTCCGCTGCCGCGAGCCGCGTTGGCCGCCCGCATCTTGTCGTAGGCCTCGCGTGCGAACGTCAGCAGCTGCATGCGAGCAGGCAGGATGCCCTGTGCGCGCCAGATCATGAGGACCACGAGCACGGCGCCGAAGATGAGGTACTTGTACTCGGCGATGGCCGTGAAGCGCATCGGGAAGTAGGCCACGATCGCCCCGCCGATGACGGCGCCCACCTTGTTGCCGGTGCCGCCGAGGACGACGGCAGCGAGGAAGAGCACGGACGTCACGACGTCGAACTTCTGGTTGTTGACGAAGCCGACCTGCCCAGCGAAGAGAGCGCCGGAGAGGCCGCCCAGTCCTGCGCCGAGGGCGAAGGCCCAGACCTTGTACTTGAACGTGGGCACGCCCATCGTCTCAGCGGCGTCCTCGTCCTCGCGGATGGCGATCCAGGAGCGGCCCACGCGGGAGCGCTCGAGGTTGCCCACGAGGATGAGCACGAGGATGAGGATCGTCAGCGTCAGCCAGTACCAGGGAAGGCCCTCGGAGTTGCTGAAGAGGTTGGAGCCGTCCGGGTTGGTGCCCGGAGGCCGCCCGACGTTCTGGAAGCCGACCTGGCCCTTCATCGCGGGGATGATCGTGGCGAGGATGCGGATGATCTCGCCGAACCCGAGGGTCACGATGGCGAGGTAGTCGCCGCGCAGGCGCAGCGTGGGAATGCCGAGGGCGATGCCGCAGATCATCGCGACGGCAATCGCGATCGGCAGCGTCCACAGGTAGGGAATCTTGAAGAACGGGGAGTCGGGGCTCGTGAGCATCGCGGCCACGTAGCAGCCGACGGCGAAGAAGGCCACGTATCCGAGGTCCAGGAGGCCCGCGTAACCGACCACGATGTTCAGGCCCACCGCCACGAGCGCCCAGCGGGCCATCTCGAAGCAGGCCAGGGGGACGTCCGTGCCGCCGCTCTCCGTGGAGATGACCGGCGGGTTGAGGACGGGCAGCGCGTAGAAGAACGCCACGAGGATCGCGAGGATCCCCCACTGCTGGAGGCGGGACATCTGCGCCCAGCGCGTCCGCAGGCCGCCGAACGGGCCCTTGCGGGGCTCCGTGACGCGGTCGATCGACGTCGTCGGCGGCTTGATGCGCTCCGCCGTCGGCTCGGCGCTGCGGTCGTTGTCTGGCGTGGGAGGGGGAACGAGAACCGAGCTCATGCCTTGCTCCTTCCGAGGGTCTGCCCCAGAAGGCCGGACGGCCGAACAATGAGGACGAGGACGAGGACGACGAAGGCGACGACGTCAGCCCACTGGGAGTCGCCCAGGAGGAGCTGGCCGTAGTTGCCGATGAGCCCGATGAGGAGGCCGCCGAGCAGAGCTCCGCGGATGTTGCCGATGCCGCCGAGCACCGCCGCCGCGAAGGCCTTGATGCCGAGGACGAAGCCGCCCGAGTAGATGACGCCCGAGGGGACGGCCATGACGTAGAAGAGCGCCGCGGCGCCTGCGAGGAGGCCGCCGACGACGAACGTCGTCATGATGATGCGCTCCGAGTCGACGCCCATGAGGGTGGCCGTCTGCGGGTCCTGGGCCACGGCGCGAATGCCGCGTCCCGTCTTGGAGCGGCTGATGAACTGGTCCACGATGACCATCATGATGACGGCCGCGAGGATGATGATGAGGTGCATGTTCGTGATGAGCGTGCCGCCGATGTCGAAGATCGCCTTCTGCTTGAACATGATCTTGGCCGGCTCGGCGTTCTTCGAGTGGAACGCGAAGATGGCGTACTGGATGACGAACGAGACGCCGATCGCCGTGATGAGGAAGACGAGGCGGGGGGCGTTCCTCGCGCGCAGCGGCTTGTAGGCGATCCGCTCCACGAGGAGGGCCATGACAGCCGAGACGGCCATGCCCACGAGCATCGCGAGAATGAGGTTGACGGCGATCTGCCATCCGCTGAGGTTCGGCACGGATCCGTTGAACCCGAGGGCTCCGAGAGTGAAGACGACGCCGTAGGCGCCCGTGATGAAGACCTCTGAGTGGGCGAAGTTGATGAGGTTGAGGACGCCGTAGACGAGGGTGTAGCCGAGGGCGACGAGCGCGTAGATGGCGCCGTACATGAGGCCGTCGATCGTGGCCGGGCCGAAGTTGTCGGACAGGGCTTTGACGTCGAACGTGATCCACGCGCTCTCTGCCAGGGGCATCGCCTGATGAAGAAGATCAAGCATAAGAGTTTTCCTTACGAAACAAGAGGGGCCGTGTGGGAAGCCCGGATACTCGCGGCATTCCCACACGGCTCTTGGGGATGGGTGTTCGGCTACTCGCCGACGGGTCCGACGGGAACGATCTTGCCGTTGTCCACGCGGTAGCCGTAGACGGTCGGCTTGTTCAGCTCGCCCTTGTCATCCCACTTGTAGTGCTTCGAGAGGCCCTGGCCGTCGTAGGACTTGACGTAGGCCAAGAGGTCGGCGCGGGTGGCCTTGCCCTTGTCGATGCCGGAGAGGAGGATCGTCGCGGCGTCGTAGCCCTCGATGGAGTACGTGCCCGGATCCATGTTGTACTTCGCCTTGTAGGACTTGGCGAAGTCCGGGAGGAGCTCGCCCGGGATGCAGGGGCACGTGAAGTACGTGCCGTTGGAGGCGTCGCCGGCGAGCTTGACGAACTGGTCGTCCTTGAGGCCGTCCGGGCCCACGAAGGTGCCCTCGTAGCCCTTGGCCTTGAGCTGCTGCGCGAACGGAGCGCCCTCGGCGTAGTAGCCCGCGTAGTAGACGGCGTCCGGCTTGGCCGAGATGATCTTGGAGATCGTCGCGGAGAAGTCCTTCTGGCCGGTCGTCACCTTGTCGTTGCCGGCGACGGCGTCCCCGAGTGCCTTGACGGTGTTGTCCGCGAGGCCGATGCCGTAGTCAGAGTCGTCCTGGACCACGTAGACCTTCTTGGCGCCGAGCTTGCCCGTGAGGAACTTCGCTGCGGACGGGCCCTGGACGGCGTCGTTGCCGAGGCCGCGGAAGAAGGTCTTCCAGCCGTTGGTCGTCAGCCCCGGGTTCGTGGCGGCGGGCGTGATGTGAACCAGGCCCTTCTCCTCGAAGATGTTGCCGGTGGCCTTGGACTCGCCGGAGAACGGGAGGCCGACGACGCCGATGACGTCCTGGTTGTTGACCGTCTGGGTCACGGGGCCAGTGGCCTTGTTCGGGTCGCCTTCGGTGTCCAGCTTGGAGAACTTGACCTGGCAGTCCGGGTTGGCCTTGTTGTGCTCGTCGATGGCGAGCTCGATGCCCTGGTAGATGTTCACGCCGAGCTGGGCGTTGGCGCCGGTGACCGCGCCGACGTAGCCGATCGTGGTGTTGGGCGAGCACTTGCCCTTGCCGTCGCCCTTGGGGAGCGCGGCGTCGGCCGGGGTCGTCAGGCTCGTGAGCGCGGGGAGCTTCGCAGCCTGGGAAGCCCCTGCGGAGCTGCCGGAACCGGAGCTCGTCGTTGAGCTCTGGTTGGCGCAGGCGGTCAGGGCGAGGGCGAGAGCGCTCGTCGTTGCGACAGCGCGCCAGGCGGTGGTGGACTTCATGGTGTTGCCTCACTAAGTCAGAGTGCCGGAGTTCCGCAGAACCCGGGCGAATCAATCGAGTGAGATGAGACTAGCCTTTTTTAGGGGCCCTTAGTGACTCACGCCACACCATTTCTGAGAGCAATCGTTTCACATCCTTGGAAAAGCCTGAGAATCTGCGGATTTAGTTCAGACGTGAAGCACCGATGTTCGCTCCAGGCGAAACCACACTGTGAGACGCCCCGAACGCCAGCGGCGGGACTGCCGCGTCTCCCATGCCTGGAAACGCCGCAGTCCCGCCGCTGAGGGGGCCGGTCAGACCGGCCCGAGGGGTGTCAGATCAGTGGAAGAAGTGGCGCGTGCCCGTGAAGTACATCGTGACGCCGGCGGCCTTCGCCGCCTCGACGGACTCCTCGTCCCGCACGGAGCCGCCCGGCTGGACCACGGCGCGCACGCCTGCGTCGATGAGGATCTGCAGCCCGTCCGCGAACGGGAAGAAGGCGTCCGAGGCCGCCACGGACCCGCGGGCCCGCTCGACCGGCTGGCCCTCGACGCTCAGGAGCGTGTTGGCGCGCTCCACCGCGAGCTTGCAGGAGTCGAGGCGGTTGACCTGGCCCATGCCCACGCCCACGGCGCCCTGGTCTTTGGCCAGGAGAATCGCGTTGGACTTCGCCGCGCGCACGGCGCGCCATGCGAAGGCGAGGTCGGCAAGGGTCTGCTCGTCGGCGGCCTCGCCGGCTGCGAGGGTCCAGCTCTCGGGGGTGTCGCCCTCGGCGTCGATCACGTCCGCCTTCTGGAGGAGCATGCCGCCGGAGATCTGGCGCATCTCCACGGAGTCGCGGCCGAAGCCCTCCGGGAGCACGAGGAGGCGGATGTTCTTCTTCTGCGTGAGGATCTCCACGGCCTCGGGGGCGAAGCCCGGCGCCACGATCACCTCCGTGAACACCTCCGCCACGGCCTGGGCCATCTCCGCCGTCACCTCGCGGTTGGAGGCGATGACGCCGCCGAATGCGGAGACCGGATCGCACGCGTGCGCCTTGGCATAGGCCTCGGCGATCGAGCCGCCCTCGGGCACGGTGGCGATGCCGCACGGGTTGGCGTGCTTGATGATGGCCACGGCCGGAGTGGAGAAGTCGAAGGCGGCGCGCAGAGCGGCGTCCGCGTCCACGTAGTTGTTGTAGCTCATGGCCTTGCCGTGGAGCTGCTCCGCCTGGGCGATCCCGGCCGGGGCCGCGTGGTCCGCGTACAGGGCTGCGGCCTGGTGCGGGTTCTCGCCGTAGCGCAGGACCTCAGAGCGCTCGAGCGCCACGCCGGCGTACGGGGGGAAGGCTGCTGCGGCGTCGTCGTCCCCGAACTGTGCGGCGGTCCAG
>JAGLBH010000094.1:0-5735 GCA_018260285.1 Arthrobacter sp.
CGGCGCCCCGGCTCACGGCCTCCAGGCCGAGAGCGCCCGAACCCGCGTAGAGATCCACGACGACGGCGCCCGAGAGCACCCCGTAGGACTCCAGGCGGGAGAAGACAGCCTCCTTGACGCGGTCCGTCGTGGGGCGCGTGCCGTCTCCTGAGACAGACGTGAGGCGGAGGCCGCCCGTGATGCCGGCAATGATGCGGGACATGTGATCGCTTTCGGTGAGTCGGCCGCGCGGTTCGCGGCCGAGTGGTCAGTTGCGGTCGAGGAAGGCGGCCTTCTCCTCCCCCAGCCGCTCCGCGATGAGACGGGCGAGCTCGGGGTGGTCCGCGAGCGCGGGGTCCGCCTCGACGATGCGGGCAGCGGCGGACCGGGCCTCCTCGATGAGAGAGCCGTCCCGCCCGAGGGAGAGCAGCCGCAGCGTGCGCCGCCCGCCGGACTGGGCTGTGCCGAGGATGTCCCCCTCCTTGCGGAGGCGGACGTCCGCCTCGGCCAGCTCGAACCCGTCGGTCGTCTGGGCCACGGCGTCGAGGCGCTCCCGGGAGGGGTGGCCGTGTTCCAGGCGGGTCACGAGGAGACAGGTTCCTCCGTGGCTGCCGCGCCCCACGCGGCCTCTGAGCTGGTGCAGCTGCGAGATCCCGAAGCGGTCGGCGTCGAGAATGATCATGAGGGTGGCGTTGGGGACGTCCACGCCGACCTCGATGACGGTCGTGGCGACCATCGCCCCTGCCTCACCGCTGGCGAAGCGGTCCATCGCCGCGGCCTTCTCCTTGGGGCTCATGGCCCCGTGCAGGATCTCGACGGCATGGGGGGCCAGGATCTGCTCGGCCTGGAGCCATGCGTAGACCTCTTCGACGCTCGCGGTGCCTGCGACGTCGTCGTCGGGCGCGTCTGCCGAGCCGATGCGGGAGGCGACGACGAAGACCTGTCTCCCCGCGTCCATCTCCTCCTTGGCCCGCGCCCAGACGCGCGGCTCCCACGAGGGGTGGTCCGCGAGCGGGGCCACGAACGTGGAGAGGGGCTGGCGCCCGCCGGGCAGGCCGTCGAGGGTGAGGAGCTCGAGGTCGCCGAAGACGCTCATGGCCACCGTGCGCGGGATGGGCGTGGCGGTCATGACGAGCATGTGCGGGGGGTGCTGGCCGAGATGGCGGAGGGCGTCGCGCTGCTCCACCCCGAAGCGATGCTGCTCGTCCACGACGACGAGCCCGAGGTCCGCAAAGCTCACCCCGTCCGAGAGGAGCGCGTGGGTCCCGACGACGATGCCCGCCGTGCCCGCGGCCGCCTGGAGCAGGGCCTCCCGGCGGGCGGGCACGGGCATGGACCCGGTGACGCACGCGACGCGAACCCCCACGGGGCCTGCGCCGGCGAAGAGCGTTCCCTCGTCGTGCAGGGGTCCGAGGAGGGAGCGGATGTTCTCGGCGTGCTGCTGCGCCAGGACCTCAGTGGGGGCGAGGAGCACCGCCTGCCCCCCGGCGTCGACGGTCTGCAGCATGGCGCGGAGGGCCACGAGGGTCTTCCCCGAGCCCACTTCTCCCTGGAGGAGCACGTTGAGGGGGTGGCTCTCAGCCAGTCCGGCGCTCAGCCTCTGTCCCGTCTCTCTCTGGCCGGGGGTGAGGTCGAAGGGCAGGGAGGCGTCGAAGGAGCTGAGGAGCCCTCCGGACACGGGCGGGCGGGGAACCGCCTGCTTGAGGCGGGCGGAGTGGCGGCGCTGGGCGAGGGCCGCCTGGAGCACGAGGGCCTCCTGCCATCGCAGCCGCTTGATCCCTTCTGCCGCCTCCGCGCGGTCCTTGGGGCGGTGGACCCGGACGAAGGCCTCGCCCAGCCCCACGAGGCGCTTCTCCTGGCGGATGTCGTCAGGGATGGGGTCGGGGACGGCCGCGAAGGCTCGGCTGGCGTCGCCCCCCGCGAAGTCCTCGGGCGTGTAGAGGGAGGGGAGGCCGAGGGCCTCGAGCGCGAAGCCCACGGCGGTCTCGATGGAGCGGCTGGGCAGCTTGGCGGTCGCCGGGTAGATCGGAACGGCCCCGAGGCGCTCGGCGTCCTCCTCCGAGGTGAGGGCCGCGAACTTGGGGTTCTTGAGGGTGATCCGGTCCCGATAGAGGGAGGTGGTCCCGCTGAGCAGGCCGAGCGCGCCGACCTCTAGCCCGCTGTGCGCCTTGTGGTGCCCGAAGAGCGAGAACGTGAGCTCATCGACCCCGTCGGTCACGGTGACCTCGGTCATCGTTCCCTTGCGGGTGTGCAGGCGCCGTGTGGAGAGGGCGGCGATCTCGGCGACGAAGGAGACGTCCTGGTCGATGGGCAGTTCCCCCAGCGATGACCGCTCACCGAGGGGAACGTAGGACCGCGGGACCCACAGGAGAAGGTCCTCCGCCGTCGCCGCCCCGATCTCGGCGGAGATGAGGTTCGCCGTTCTCGTCCCGAGGAGATCCTTGAGCGGAGTGGCGAGGGTGTGGGTCATGCGCACGAGCCCGTCGGGGAAGAGCTCTTGCACGCCAGGGAGGTCACCTGGACGTCCCGAGGCTCGCCGATGGAGCGGATCGCCGACCAGCCGTGCTCTTCATCCTCCACGTGGACGTGGATCCGCCAGGGGGAGGTCTCGTCCGGCTGGTGAGAGGGTGTCAGCGGCGTCATGATGACGCTCTCCCCCACACCGTCCAGCTCTGCGCGCAGAAGGGCGGCGTCGAGCGGCGTCGCGTCCACGGTGCAGACGATCTCGACGCCGACGGCCTCCTCGGCGCTGTCATCTGACGGAGCGAGCGGAGCGTGCGTGCCGGGCAGCGAGGCGATGAGCTCGTCCCGGAACGGCTCATGCCAGAGCACTGAGCGCAGGGACTCGAGGAGGACGAGCAGGCCGACGGCCCCGGCGTCCACCACGCCGAACTTCTCCAGCGTCTCCGTCGCCGACATGGTGGCGGCAACGGCCTCCGCGGCGCGAGCCGTCTGATCCTCGACCAGGTCAAGCAGACCGGTCAGTCCGGCGTCCGGTTGCGCCGGGCAGCGCGCTGCCGCCCCGAGCGCGTCGAAGATGCTCGCCGGGGCCAGATCGGAGATGGCGCTCGAGGCCCGGACGTCTGCGGCTGAGACAGCCTGCGACCAGGCGATAGAGTCCAGCCGCCGGTCCTGGCCGAGCCTCTCTGCGAGCGTCGAGAGAAGGATGACCACCACCGTGCCGGAGTTCCCGAGAGCTGCGGCTCCTGCAGCGCGGGCGGCGTGGCCCAGGATCTCACCCCAGGTGCGACCGGAGCAGTCGGAGCCCTGGGCGACGGCGGAGGCAGCGGCAGCCATCGTCACCCGGAGATTGCTGCCCGTGTCCTGGTCTCGCACAGGGAAGACATTGATGCCGTTGATGAGCTGCTCGTAGCGCCCCAGCTGGAGAGCGGCCTCCGACAGCCACGCGGCTGCATACTCCGCCTCAGGCAGCTTGACCGGACGAGACGTCGCCTCCGCCATGATCTCCTCTTCTCACTGCTTGCAGCCCATCCTGTCGGGATGGTGCTCCCACGACGGTATCAGGCGAGGCTCATAGCGCGCTTCCATCACAGATTCGCCTCAGATTGGATTGCTATATTGGTGGTCAATCCCGCCCGCCCGTCCTCCCCGCACGGCCCCATGGCCAGCTCCGGCAGAGGGCCGTCACCGGCAGACAAGAAACGGACGCCCCACCCATGTCAGACCTCAACGAAGTCAGCCCCTCCTCCGAGACGTGCAGCCGTCGCGCCGTCTCCACGACGCGGAAAAAACGACGCACGCGACGAGTGATGATCGTCCTGGGAGTCCTGGGCCTCATCCTGGCCCTCATTGTCGGCACGGGAGTCGTCTACTACAACAATCTGAAGAACATCTTCGACTCCAAGTCGCAGCAGCTCACGGACGTCTTCCCGTCAGGAGACAGGCCTGCTGCCTCGGCCAACGGATCCATGAACGTGCTCCTCCTGGGGTCCGACAAGCGCGCGCAGCCCGTTGACCCGAAGATCGCCGTCAACGGCGGCGGCAAGGACGAGCGCACGGACTCGATCATGCTCGTCAACATCTCCGGGGATCGCAAGCACGTCACCGTCCTGAGCGTCATGCGGGACCTCTGGGTCAACATCCCCGGCCACGGCATGGCCAAGATCAACGCCGGATACGCCTATGGCGGACGCCAGCTCGAGGTCAAGACGATTGAGCAGTTCCTCGACACCCGGATTGATCATGTGGCGCTCGTCGACATGGAGTCCTTCAAGGAGTTCGGAGATGCCCTTGGAGGCTTGGACGTCAAGGTGGAGCAGAAGAGCACCCTTCATACTCTCCGAAGCAAAGAAGTCCTGGAACCCGGCGTCCAGCACCTGAACGGCGAGCAGGTCCTCGCCTTCAGCCGCGAGCGGTACTCCTACGCCAACGGGGACTACCAGCGCGTGCGCAACCAGCAGGCCGTCCTCCGGGCCATCCTCTCCAAGCTCATCTCCAAGGACACCCTGACGGACCCGGGCAAGGTCCAGAGCATTCTTGAGAAGACGAGCCCCTACATCTCGGTGGACAACACGTTCAACTTCACGGAGATCACCAAGCTGGGCGTCAGCCTGCGGGGCGTGAGCACCTCGGACATCAAGTTCGCCACTGTCCCCACCGCAGGAACGGGCTGGTCCGATGACGGGCAGTCCATCGTCCTCCCGGACGAGAAGAACCTCCCGGCCGTGCGCTCCGCGCTCAAGAACGACACGATGAATGAGTGGCTCCAGTCCGCAGGGAACCATGAGAAGGGCTGATCTGACACGCTGGATCTCTGGAGGGGCTCTCGCCGCGACCGCGCTGTCCGGGTGCTCCTCCACCGTGGCGACGACGGCTGCCCCCCAGGCTGCGGATCCCGTCTGCGCCACGGCCTTGCTGCGAACGCCCGACGACATCTCCGGGAACAAGCGCAGGGCCACGACCTCTCAGGGGACCACTGCCTACGGGGATCCGGCGTCGATCATGGTGACGTGCGGGGTGACCGCCCCGGCGCCCACCACGGACAAGTGCCTCAGCGTCAACTCGGTGGACTGGGTGGTCACGGAGCAGAGGAAGCCCGGCGCCACCCCCTCCCACACGTGGACGGCGACGACGTACGGCACCGAGCCCACTCTCCAGGTGGTGCTCGATGCGGACAAGATTCCGTCCTCCGACGTGCTCCCCAGCCTGGGGCCCGCCGCGCAGGCCCTCGCCAAGAAGCGCAGCTGCCTCTAGCGCAGGCCCAGGGGTCGCTCCAGCGCGAGATCGATCAGCTCGGTGACCAGCTCCGTGTAGGGCACGCCTGAGTTGTTCCACAGGGCCGGGTACATGCTGTTCGGCGTGAAGCCCGGCATGGTGTTGATCTCGTTGATGATGAACCGGCCGTCCGGCGTGTAGAAGAAGTCCACCCGGGAGAGGCCCTCGCCGTCGAGCGCGTCGAAGGCTCGAACCGCCAGGGCCCGGACCTCGTCGATGGCCCCGTGAGGCAGCTCAGCGGGGCAGGAGAGCTGCGCGGCGTCGTTCTCCAGGTATTTCGCGGCGAAGTCATAGAAGGTGTGCTCGCTCTGCTGCTCCACGGCGATCTCGCCGGGAAGGCTCGCGCGGGTCGGCTCAGTGCCGCGCCCCTGAAGCACGGCGATCTCGATCTCCCGGCCCAGGATTCCCTGCTCCACGATGACTTTGAGGTCGTGCTCCCGCGCGGTCTCGACGGCCTGCGGCAGCTCCTCGGGGCCGTTGACCTGGGTGATGCCCTGAGAGGAGCCTGCCCGGGCAGGCTT
>JAGLBH010000094.1:5745-6636 GCA_018260285.1 Arthrobacter sp.
CCCCTCGAGGGACTTGAGCGCCCGGGCAGGGTCCGCCCGCCACTGACGGTCCTTGATGACCGCGTAGGGTCCGACCTCCAGACCGCTCTCGGAGAAGACGCGCTTCATGAACTCCTTGTCCATGCCGACGGCGGAGGCCAGCACGCCGGCGCCCACGTAGGGCACCCCGGCGCACTCGAAGACGCCCTGAAGCGTGCCGTCCTCGCCGAAGGGGCCGTGAACGATCGGCAGGACGACGTCCACCGCGCCGAGGGAGGCATACGAGCCGTCCTTCTTGAGCTCGAGCAGCTCGCGGCTGCCCGCCACGGGAGAGAAGACGACAGCCGACTCCGCAGGGAGAACCTCGGGCAGGGGGCCGTCCTGGGTGAAGGCGTAGTCCACCGTCTCGGGGTCAACCCGGGTCCACTGGCCCTCGCGCGTGATGCCGATGGCCAGGACCCGGAAGCGCTCCCGGTCGATCGCGCGCAGCACGCTCACCACGCTCACGCAGGAGACGGAGTGCTCGCTGGAGACACCGCCGAAGAATACGGCTACGGTCTTGTGGGTGGTGCTCACAGTTCGCCTTCCGGTTTCAAGTCGCGGCCCATGAGTGTCGGGCCCAGATCAGCGACATTGAGCCGCCCCTCGACCACCGCGACAACAGCCTGGGTGATCGGCATCTGTACATCATACTGAGCGGCGAGCTCCGCGACGGCCGCTGCAGACTTGATGCCCTCGGCCGTCTGGGAGGTGCGCTCGGCCACCTGGGCTGCAGTGAGTCCGCGGGCCAGGAGGCGGCCCGCAGAGTTGTTGCGGGACAGGGGCGAGGAGCACGTCGCCACGAGGTCCCCCATGCCGGCCAGACCTGCGAGGGTCTGCGCCTGGCCCCCGAGCGCCACGGCCAGACGAGTC
>JAGLBH010000095.1 GCA_018260285.1 Arthrobacter sp.
CGGCTGGGGCCGCGTTGTCCGCCGCGAGGAGGCCAGGGAGCTCTTCGGGATCCCGCCCGTGGATGACGAGGGACTGGCGCAGCGCGCGGACGACCCACTCGGGGTGGGCGAACTCGATGGCGAGCGCCTCGGACTCATTGCGGGCTCGGGCCAGCAGCAGAACGAGCCAGTCCTCCAGGCTCGTCTCGCTCACCCGGCGCAGCACGGCGTTGACGAAGCCCGAGGGGCCCGCCCCGATCTTCGAGCGCGTCAGAGCAACCGTCTCGGAGAGGGCCGCGTGCTGGGGAATGCGCGTGTTGAGCAGCTGGTGAGCCCCGAGGCGCAGCGCGTTGACGATCGAGGGGTCCACGTCCGCGAGGGGCCGGTCGATGCACTCGGCGAGGATGAGGTCGTAGGTGCCGGACCAGCGCAGCGTGCCGTAGGCGAGCTCCGTGGCCAGCCCGGCGGAGCGCTTGTCCAGGCCGTTGGCGCGAATCCTCGCGGGAAGAACGAGGTTGGCGTAGGCGTCCTCAGAGGAGACCGCCTCGAGCACCTCGAAGGCGGCCAGTCGCGCCGGATCCGACGTGCGTCGGCGGGCAGACGGAGCAGCGGCCGAGAAGTGCCGCTCTCCCCCGCGGTTGCGGGTGCGGCCCTTCTCGTTGCGTCGCTCGCCCCCGGGCGTCGAGGAGCGTTCTGGACGGGCGTTCTCGGAGCTCACGATGTGAACCTCAGTTCTGTGGAGGGGCTGGACGATGCGCCGCGGAGCCAGTCCGCCGCGTCCATGGGCTTCTTGCCGAAGGGCTGGACCCGCGTGACGATGAGCTGGTCATCACCGCACTGGATGGCGATCCCGCCGTCGGCTGGGCGAACCGTGCCGGGCTCGTCTCCTGGGTTTCCCGGGGAGGTGCCCGCAACAGCGTGGATCTTGAATTTCTGGCCTGCGAGCTGCACCCATGGCCCCGGCGCCGGGAGGGTGCCCAGAGCCGTCAGACGAGCCTGCTCAGCGGGGCCTGTGAGATCGAGAAGGGCGTCTTCGGGAGTCAGCTTGTGCGCGTAGTCGAAGGTGCCGTCCGGCTGCATCTGGCCCCGCTCGGCGAGCGAGGGATCTGCGGCGAGGTCCGCGAAGAACTGGACGGCCTCGGCCGTTCCGGCGCTGGTCAGGCTGTCGAGGAGCTCCCCCGCCGTCGCCCCCTCGGGACGGGTCTGGGCGGCCTGCCGCATGACGGGGCCGGTGTCCAGACCCGCGTCAATGCGGAAGAGGGTGGCACCGACCTGCTCGCGCCCCAGCATGATCGATCGCTGAACCGGAGCAGCCCCGCGCAGGTCCGGCAGCAGGGAGTAGTGGAGGTTGAACCAGCCGAGGGGAAGCGCGTCCAGGGCGTCGTCCCGGAGCATCGCACCGTAGGCGACGACGAAGGCCGCATCCGCCCTGAGCGCTGTGATGCTCTCAAGCGTCTCTCCTGTGACCCGGCCTGCCTTGATGACCGGAAGGCCGAGCTCCTCGGCCGCTGCCGCCACCGGGGAGGGGGTCAGGACCCGCTTGCGCCCCTGAGGGGCGTCCTCGCGCGTGAGTACGCCGACAACCTCAGCCTTCCCGCTCTCACGGGCGGCCGAGCCGAAGAGCCGCAGGGCCTGTGCGGCGTTGGCGGGGGTTCCCGCGAAGAGCACGCGCAGCGTCATCGTCCGGACCTCTCTCCCGGCAGAGCCGCGCCGAAAGCCGAGGACACGGCGGCGGCGCGCTTCTGCGCCAGGCTCTGTGCCTTGTTCCCGTAGTCCCTCTGACGGATCTGTCGCATGGCCTCCTTCTTGCTCTCGCCGCGCAGGCGGTCGACGAAGAGGTGGCCGTTCAAGTGATCAACCTCATGCTGGAAGATCGTGGCCAGCAGGCCGGAGGCGGTGATGTCGAGAGGCTGCCCGTCGGCGTCGCGCCCCGTGAGACGCACCGTCCCGGCGCGCTCGACCACCCCGGAGACCTCCGGGACGGAGAGGCAGCCCTCGCGCACAGGGTCCTCAGGCGCGGTCCCCTCCTCGACCTCGAGCACGGGGTCGAAGCACACGCCCCGGTTGCCTTCTCTGTCGTCGTAGGTGAAAAGCGCCAGAGACACGCCAATCTGGGGAGCCGCGAGGCCCACTCCGCGCACGGCGTCCATCGTCTCGAGCATGTCTGCCACAAGGCCGGCATACCGCGCAGTCTCCGCACCCACCTCCGAGGTCTGGGCGCGGAGCACCGGGTCTCCGATGAGACGGACGGGAAGAACGGCCACGTGGAGGAACCTTTCAGTCTGCAGGGTGTGAGTGTTCAGTTTACGAGGTTCGGCCCCGCCTCCGGGGACGACGACGCAGGCCGCGGGGGCGGGGGCAGCTCGATGAGGGGGTTCCCCAGCTCGGCGGCCGCCTTCTGGGTCTGCCAGGCGCGGCGCAGGGAGCAGAACTGGTGCCAGTACGCCGGCAGGTGCTCCGGGTTGGCTCGATGAGCCCGGACCTCCGTCTCCCCGAGGGCCACGCCCATGAGGACCGATGCCTGCCCGTACTCCCAGGGCTTCCACTCTCCGCTCTCGGCGCTGACAACCTGCTCTTCCGCCTTGAGGCCGGCCACGAGCTGCATGACGACCTTGGTGTCCAGGCTCTTGACGCGGCCCATGCGGTCGGTGCCCTTGGTCTTGTAGTCGATGAGACACACGTTCCCGGCGATCTCTGCCACGAGGTCCAGGGTCCCCGCGTACCCGACTGTCTCGTTCCACACCGTCACCTCGGTGGCGAGGGGCCGCACCCGGAAGGCCTTCCACCATGCGTCGAACTGCTGTGCATAGGCCATCTCGCTGTGGCGCTCCAGATCGGCCAGGGCGGCGTCCTTCTCGTGCTCCAGGCCCATGACCTCGAGGGCCGCCTGCTCGCAGTAGAAGTGGATGCGGTCCCCGCGAGCGGCTGCGGCGTCGCGATACCGCTCCGCGGCGGCTGCCGACTCCTTGATGAGACCGCGCAGGGCGCCAGGCCTCCGCAGCGCGTCTTCCAGCCCCGGGTGGTTGGCGAGCTCCGTCGCGGCCATGTGCCCGTGCCACCCTCCGAGGTCCAGGGGCTGCTGCGCAATGACCGTGGTGATCGAGGGAACGCGTGGCGCGTCCTTCACTGAACGGGCGTACATGCGCCCGTGGGCAGTCTGGGTTGCAAGCTGCGGGGTCGTCATGGTTACCAGCTTCGCACAAGGGTGGACACTCTAAGAATGCACAGGGTTTATCTCTCCCGAGGACATGCCGATTTTGACTTTCTCTTCGACTCGTATAGAGTTCTTATTCGTTGACCATGAGGGTCCGGAGAGATCCGGGAGCTCGAATGGAAGACACAATGCGGATGTAGCTCAGCTGGCTAGAGCACCACCTTGCCAAGGTGGATGTCGCGGGTTCGAATCCCGTCATCCGCTCCAGCTCAAGAAAGCCCTTCGGATTCATTCCGAGGGGCTTTCTGCATGTCCGCTGCTCACCGGCTGAGGATGATCGCCCCGACCCTCCGCCCATGCAGGCTATGAGACCCTCATCGCATGCGGTTGACTGGTCTCATGAAGAAGGACATCGCCTCCCCCGTCGCCGCCGGTCTCGTGACTGCTGTCGTCGGGTTCTCCTCCTCGTTCGTCCTCGTGCTGGAGGGGCTCAAGCATGTGGGGGCGAGCCCGCAGCAGGCGCTCTCCGGGCTCATCGCCGTCACCCTCGCGTTCTCTGCCGGCATGACCTGGCTGGCCTGGCGCACCCGCGTGCCCATGACGATGGCCTGGTCCACGCCCGGCGCGGCCCTTCTGCTCACGACCGCGGCGCCCTCCACTGGCTTCGCGGGCGCCGTCGGCGCGTTTCTCGTCTGCGGGGCGCTCGTGGCGCTGTGCGGCGTCGTCAAGCCCTTGGAGCGCTTCGTCATGACGATGCCCGTCTCGCTCACGCAGGCCCTGCTTGCGGGTGTCCTCGTGCCCATCTGCGTCCAGCCGTTTGCCAGCGCCGGACGAAGCCCCGCCGCGATCCTGCCGCTCCTCGCGGTCTATGCGCTCATGTCGCTCTGGGCTCCCCGCTGGGCGGTTCCCGCGGTGCTGTTGGTCGCGCTCGTCGAGTCGGCCGCGGGCTTCGCCGCCTCCGGGCGTCCTTGGGCGTGGACCCCTCCGCAGCTCGTCCTCACCGCCCCTGTGCTCGACCTCCAGGCGATTCTCTCGATCGGCCTCGGCCTCTTCATTGTGACGATGGCCGCACAGAACCTGACGGGGATCGGGGTGCTCCGCAGCTTCGGCCACACTCCCCCATGGCGCGCGTCGATGCTCACCTGCGGCCTCGCCTCTGCGGCGGGCGCACCGTTCGGCGCCCACGCCTCGAACCTCTCCTCGCTCAGCGCGGCGATCGCCCTGGGCGAGATGAGCGGACGGGACCCTCGCACCAAGTGGTGGGCGACGCCGGCCGCCGCTGCCGTCTATCTCCTGCTGGCCCTGAGCGCGGCCTCCCTCGTGGTGCTCATGGCCGAGGCCCCGGAGGGCGTCATGGCGGCACTCGCGGGCCTGGCCCTCCTGCCGACGTTCTCCTCCAACTCCGCCGCTGCCCTGGCGGACCGGCGGTTCGCGGCGGCCAACGGCGTCGTCCTCCTCATCGGCGCCTCGGGGGTGACGATCGCAGGGTTCTCCTCCTCGGTCGTCGCCTTCGCCACGGGGCTTGTCCTGCACGCCGTCGTCCGGAGACGCTGAGGCTGCTCAGGAGAGCCGAAGCAGCGGGGCCTAGCTGTCCTCGCCGCCCTGTCGGGCCATGGCGGTCAGGCGGGAGACGGCGCGGTAGTACTTCTTCATGTACCCGCCGTTGAGCATCTTCTCGGTGAAGAGCCGGTCGAAGGGCACGCCTGAGGCCAGGACGGGCACGTCGAGGTCGTAGAGCCGGTCGGCCAGGACGACGAGGCGCAGCGCCACGGCGTCGTCCTCAATCGTCGAGACGCGCCGCCACACGACACCCTGCACGCCCTCGATGAGCTGGCGGTACCGGCTCGGATGCACGCGCGTGAGATGAGCCAGGAGCGCGTCGAAGTCGTCCAGGGCCACCACACGTCCGAAGGCCCCGTGAAGATGTGCCTCAGGCGCGTCGAGGAGGCTGTCCTCAATCGGGGCGGGCGGCGTCGGGAGGCCGCGGTGGCGGTAGTCCTGGCCGTCGATCCGATGCACCGCGAACTGCTCCGAGAGCGTCTGGATCTCCCGCTTGAAGTCCTGCGCGGCGAACCGCCCCTCCCCGAGGGAGCCCGGCAGGGTGTTGCTTGTGGCGGCGAGCTTGACGCCGGCGTCGGCCAGCTCGCGCATGAGGCGGGACATGAGCACGGTGTCCCCCGGGTCATCCAGCTCGAATTCGTCGATGCAGACGAGCTTGTAACTGCTGAGCGCCTCGACGGTCTTGCGGAAGGAGAGCGCGCCGACGAGGTTCGTGTACTCGACGAACGTGCCGAACGCCTTGGGGCCCTCGCACGCGTGGAAGAGCGATGCAAGGAGGTGAGTCTTCCCGACGCCGAAGCCGCCGTCGAGGTAGATCCCCATCGGGGCGTCGGCCGCCTTCTTGCCGAAGAGCCGGCTGAAGAATCCGCCCTCCGCGTGCCCGGCGTTGACGCTGGCAGCGAACGCTCGGAGCCGCTCGATGGCCTGCGCCTGGGACGGCTGGGAGGGGTCGGGGATGTAGCTGTCGAAGGAGACGTCGCCGAAGCGGGGCGAAGGGACGAAGCCTGCCAAGAGCTCCTCGACCGTCACATGCGGCGTGCGGTCGGCCAGGTGGACGAACTCATGGTGCGCCGCGGTCTCGGCGGAGAGGGTGGTCATGGAAGCACAGGCCCTTTGCAGTCTCGGAGCAGGCGCGGAATGCGCCCGGAACAGAATACGCCACCCCTCGGACGTGAGGGAGCGCGGCGGCACTTCCCCTGGGGATGAGATGGGGCCTAGAATAAGGACACATCAGCGTCACCTATTGGCCCGCCGGCCGGAAATGGACTGCGATCATGGCTCTGCCCATCGACTCCACCCCGAAATTCGCCGAATACGCTCACCCTGAGCGGATCGTCTCCGCGCAGTGGCTCGCAGAGCACCAGGATGACCCGTCGGTGGTGCTGCTCGAGTCCGACGAGGACATCCTCCTCTACGAGACCGGCCACATCCCGGGGGCCATCAAGGTCGATTGGCACACCGAGCTGACGGACCAGGTGACCCGCGACATCGTCAGCGGGGAGCAGTTCGCCCGCATGGCCGGCTCCAAGGGCATCTCCCGGGACTCGACCGTGGTCATCTACGGCGACAAGTCCAACTGGTGGGCCGCCTACGCGCTCTGGGTCTTCGAGCTGTTCGGCCACGAGGACGTTCGCCTGCTCGACGGCGGGCGCGACCTCTGGGCTGCCGAGGGACGCGAGCTCACCCGGGAGAAGCCGTCCGTCGAGGCCGTCGACTACCCGGTGGTCGAGCGCGACGACTCGCAGATCCGCGCCTTCCTTCCCCAGGTGCGCGAGGCCATCGGCACCCGCCCGCTCATCGACGTGCGCTCCCCCCAGGAGTACACGGGCGAGCGGACCCACATGCCGTCCTACCCCGAAGAGGGCGCCCTGCGCGGCGGCCACATCCCCACAGCCGCCTCCGTCCCCTGGGCCAAGGCAGCGAACGAGGACAGCACGTTCAA
>JAGLBH010000096.1 GCA_018260285.1 Arthrobacter sp.
ACCCGTTCCGCCCCTCGTGGGGCGAGTCCTACAAGGAGCAGGCCAACCGTATGGCCCGCGCCATCGATGCCGCCCGCGAGAATGCAGAGCGCAACGCCGGAGTGCGCGAGCCCGGCACGCGGGTGGCCGCCGTCGTCGTGAGCCACCAGCTCCCCATCTGGATCGCCCGCCTCTCCGCAGAGCGGAAGGCGTTCGCCCATGACCCGCGGAACCGCAAGTGCTCGCTGACGTCGGTGACGAGCTTCGACTTCGAGAACGGCCGCCTCGTCGGCGTGCGCTATGACGAGCCCAACCGCGAGCTGACCAAGGGCGCCTCCGCCATTCCGGGCGCCTGAGGGCATCCTGGCTCAGGCGGCGCAAAGACCGCTCTCAGGCTCTCTTGGCATACTGGTGTGTATGCCTCTGTCTTCTCTCCCGTCTGAACCGGGCCCGGCCGCGCACGTCCTGGGCCGCCGCCTCAACCGCCGCGCGCTCCTCGGATCAGCTGCTGCGGCTCTCGTGCTGCCCCTCGCGGCGTGCTCGGAGAAGTCAGACCTGGCTCAGCAGGCGCAGGCCGGGGACAACAAGGGCTTCATCGCCGGGGACGGCTCCGTGGAGGAGTACAAGAAGGGCTCGCGCGGGGAGCCTGTCTCCTTCAAGGCCGCGCTCTTCGACGGCACGGAGGTCACCGCCGAGCAGCACCGGGGCAAGGTCCTCGTGCTCAACTTCTGGTACGCCGCGTGCGGCCCGTGCCGCAAGGAGGCCCCCACGCTCGTTAGCCTGGCCGAGAAGCACAAGGGCCAGAAGGTCCAGTTCCTCGGCGTCAACGTCCGGGACGAGGCGAAGACGGCCGAGGCCTTCGACCGCACCTTCTCCGTGCCCTACCCCTCTGTCCGGGACATCGACGGCAAGGTGCTCATGGCCATGACCACCTACGTCTCTCCGACGGCGGTGCCCACCACGCTCGTCATCGACCCCGAGGGCCGGGTCGCCGCTCGCATCCTCGGCGTGGCGGACAAGTCCGTGCTGGACACGCTCATCAGGGACAACATCGCCTAGTGGATCCCACGCCCCTCGCCGCCGCCAACTCCTTCGCCGGCCTCATCCAGGACGGCTCCCTCCTCGCCGCAGCCCCTGTGGCCGCGCTGGCTGGTCTGGTCTCCTTCCTCTCTCCCTGCGTGCTGCCCCTCGTCCCGGGATACCTCGGCTACGTGACGGGCCTGAGCGGCCGTGAGCTTGAAGAGGGCCGCCGCTCCAGGGTGGTCCCCGCCGTCGTCCTCTTCGTGCTCGGGTTCTCGGTGGTCTTCGTCCTCGCGGGCGCGCTCTTCGCGCAGGCCTTCCTCTGGCTCAGGGGCGACGGCGAATGGCTCACCCGCCTGCTCGGCGTGGCCGTCATGGTCATGGGCCTCGGGTTCATGGGGTTCATCCCGTGGCTGCAGAACCAGAAGAAGATCGGCTGGCAGCCGCCGCGCGGACTGCTCGGCGCGCCGCTCCTCGGGGCCACGTTCGGCCTGGGCTGGGCGCCGTGCATCGGCCCCACGCTCTCGGCCGTGCTGCTCATGGCCTCCGCGGGCGGGGCCAATGCCGGGCGCGGTGCGCTCCTCGCGTTCGTCTACTGCCTGGGGCTCGGGCTGCCCTTCATCGCCATCGCCTTCGGCGTGAAGCGGGGCTTCGCCCGGATCGCCGCCCTGCGCAGGCATCGGCTCGCGATCATGCGCTTCGGCGGCATCATGCTTATTCTGCTCGGGGCCCTCATGGCCACCGGGCTGTGGACCGACTGGATGTCACAGCTCCAGAACTGGTTCGCCACGGACTACACGGCTCCGATCTAGGGAAGACAATGGCTCACGCACAATCAGACGAGATCAAACAGCCCAGACTGGGGCCGGTGGGGTGGCTGCGCTTTGCCTGGACCCAGCTGACGTCCATGAGCACGGCGATCTTCCTGCTGCTGCTCCTGGCGGTTGCGGCGGTTCCGGGATCCATCTTCCCGCAGCGCTCCATCGACGCGTCCAAGGTCACCCAGTACAAGACGGACCACCCGGACACGTTCCCCCTTCTGGACAAGATCCAGATGTTCGACGTCTTCTCCAGCGTCTGGTTCTCCGCGATCTACCTGCTGCTCTTCATCTCCCTCATCGGCTGCGTCATCCCGCGTGCCCGGGTGCACTACCGCCACTGGCGCTCCGCCCCGCCCCGCACGCCGGCGCGCCTGGACCGCCTTCCCGAGCACGGCCTCGTCTCTGCTCCTGCCGCGGATCCGACGACGGCGGCCGAGCAGGCCGCAGCGCTGCTCAAGAAGCGGGGCTACCGGGTGGACGTGCGCCCGGCCCAGGACGGACGCCCGGCGTCGATCGGCGCGGAGCGCGGCATGCTCAAGGAGCTCGGCAACCTGCTCTTCCACGTCTCCCTCATCGGGGTGCTCGTGGCGGTGGCCATCGGCGGCATGTTCGGCTACAAGGGCCAGCGGATCATCGTGGAGGGGGAGACGTTCGTCAACACCCTCATCTCCTATGACGCGTTCTCCCCGGGCAGCAAGTTCACGGCGGACAACCTCAAGCCGTACTCGATCACGCTCAACAAGTTCACCGTGCAGTTCGACCGCGACTCGCAGGCCCACTACGGCCAGCCCCTCGCCTTCGACGCGCAGGTGACCACCAAGGACGCGAACGGCACGGTCTCCAACCGCTCCCTCAAGGTGAACGAGCCGCTGAGCTTCGGGCAGGACAGCGTCTACCTCGTCGGCAACGGCTACGCCCCCGTCATCACCGTCAAGGACGGCAAGGGGAACATCTCCTTCCAGGGGCCGGTGGTGGCCGTGCCGCAGGACAAGATGTACACCTCGCTCTTCGTCCTCAAGGTGCCGGACTCCTCGCCGTCGCAGCTCGCGTTCTCGGGCTTCCTCCTGCCGACCACCGCGCGCAACTCCCAGAACGTCTCCTTCTCCGCGGACCCTGACCCGTTCTCCCCGACCCTGACGATCAACTCGTACGAGGGGGACCTCGGGCTGAACACGGGCAAGCCCCAGAACATCTATGTCCTGGACACCTCCACGCTCAAGGAGCTCAACAACCGGAAGCTGGGCAACGGCATCGTCCTCAAGCCCAACCAGACGGTCACGCTTCCGAACGGCCGCGGCAGCATCACCTTCACCGACCTGAAGCGGTACATCGCCGTGGACGTCCACCACGATCCGGGTCAGGGCCTGGCCTTCGCCTCGGCGGCCGTTGCGCTGCTCTCCCTCATCGCCTCCCTCTTCATCGCGCGCCGCCGTTTGTGGCTGACGTTCGCTGAGGGGGAGAATGGTGGACTGGACATCGGCTACGGGCTGCTCGCCCGCGGGGAGGACCCCCGCCTGGCCCACGAGGCCAAGGCCATTCGTGAGCTCTTGACCAAGAACTTCTCTGCAGAAACGGACGCACGCGCATGATCTCCCCGGTCAATGACCAGCTAGGGCAGCTCGCCCAGTACATCATCTACTTTGCTGCGGCGACGTTGGCGATCTCCTTCATCATGTTCACGCTGGACTTCGCGAAGAAGGCCTCCGCAGCGCCACTGGCGGGCGAGGCAGAGAAGTCAGAGGCCCTCTACGCCGACTCCTCGATGGAGTACGACTCCTCGGAGGTTCGCCCCCAGGGCCGCGCCGCGGTGGCCGTCCTGGTCATCGGCTCGCTCCTCAACGGGGTCGCCGTCGTCATGCGCGGGGTGGCGGCCCACCGCGTGCCGTGGGGCAACATGTACGAGTTCTGCACGACGGGCGCCTTCCTCGTGACGGCCGTCTACCTGGGGGTGCTCGTCAAGAAGGACCTGCGCTTCATGGGGTCTTTCGTCACGGGCCTGGCCTGCCTCATGCTCGTCCTCGCGGGGACGGTCTTCCCGACCCCCGTGGGCAACCTCGTGCCGGCGCTGCAGAGCTACTGGCTCGTCATCCACGTCTCGATCGCGGTGCTGGCCTCGGCCCTCTTCACGATCACCTTCGCGATGGCCGTGCTCCAGCTGCTCCAGAACCGGCGCACTGCCCTTCTTGAGGCGGGCGGCAAGGACCCGATGCCGCGCCTCAGCCGCGTCCCCTCCGCCACGGCGCTGGAGAACATGGCGTACCGCATCAACATCATCGCGTTCAGCTTCTGGACGTTCACGGTCATCGCGGGCGCCATCTGGGCCGCCAAGGCGTGGGGCCGCTACTGGGGCTGGGACCCCAAGGAGATCTGGTCCTTCATCATCTGGGTGGTCTACGCGGGCTACCTGCACGCCCGGGCCACGCGCGGCTGGACGGGCGCTCGCTCGGCCTGGCTCTCGATTGCGGGCTACGGGTGCATCATCTTCAACTTCGCCATCGTCAACATCTTCTTCTCGGGTCTGCACTCGTACGCCGGCGTGAAATAACCCCGACTGCCCGCACCGCCGCACCGCTCTCACCGAAGGATCCCATGCCTTTCATCAAGTTCTCGGCACTGCGCTTCGGCGTCGCCATCCTCGTCTTCATCGCCTGCGTCTACCTGCAGGTGGGGATCGTCATGGCGACCGTCGTGGCCCTCATCGTCTCCTGGGCAGTGGGGTTCCTCTTCTTCCCGAAGCTCCGGCTGGAGGCCGCAGGCTACCTCCAGCGGCGGTACTCGCCCTCCAAGCCCCACCGCTCCAAGGTGGAAGCCGAGGACAACGACGCCGAAGACCGCCTCTGAGCTGCGCCGCCCTCCAGCCGCAGCGCGAGCTTCCCCTGAGCAGCTTCGCTCCGGGGCTGCCTGCGTCCCAGGGGTTTCGCAGCGGGTCTGCAGGATCCCCTGAGCTTGGATGCGGGGCTCCCTGCACCCCCGAATCGTCCGTCAACCCCTTGAAATTCCGGGGGTGTAGGGAAGATCTGGGGGTGTATGGGCGGCTGGCTGTTCACCAGCGGCTCTTCGGAAGTGGCGTGCGAGACGTTCAAGGGCTCTCCTTGCGTCTCTGGCGCTCCTCGGCAGCCTCGACGGCTCGTCTGTCCTCTGCGCGGGAACGCCGGATCGCTGCACCCCCGGATCTTCCATAAACCCCTAGAAATTTCGGGGGTATAGGGAAGAGCCGGGGGTGTAGTGCTGTGTGCCCCGGAAAATGCGGGGGTGCAGCGGGCGGGGACCCACTCTCAAGGGCTCTGTGGGTGAGAGCCGGGTGGGTTCAGGCTGCCCAGGTACTGGGCAGAGTAGCGTGGTGGGTCCCATTTGGCCCGATCCGGCTCTTGAGCGGGTGCTCTGATTCGCTGCACCCCCGTATATTCCATACACCCCTTGAAATTCCGGGGGCATAGGGAATATGCGGGGGTGGAGGGTTCTGTGCCCCGGAAAATACGGGGGCGGAGGGAGCCGGACCCCCGAAAAATCGGGGGTCTACCGGAGGCGCCCCCGAAAAATCGGGGGTGGAGTCAGTGCGCCCCGGAGAAACCGGGGGCGGAGGGAGCTGGACCCCCGAGAACCTGGGGGTGCAGGCGGGGCGCCCCCGAGAAACCGGGGGTGCAGCGGTGGACCTTGCCTGCCGCGCCAGCCTGGCCCGCTGCCCCGAGCGTCAGGCGCCGAGGACCATCGCGGCGGCGTAGAGAAGGCTGAAGACGAGGCTGAGGATGCCCGTGGTCTTGAGCACCGGGATGAGCTGGGCCCGCTCGAGGCGGCCCTCGGAGAGCATGACCCGGATGGGGGAGAGCGCCAGGGCCCCCGCCGCCACGGGCAGCAGCGCCCAGAGGCCAACCTGCCCCACGAGGACCACAGGCAAGAGGGCGCCAACCGCGCACATGGCCGCGAAGGCCCAGCGGGCGCGGGTGTCGCCGAGGCGGACGGCCAGGGTGATCTTGCCGACCTCGCGGTCTGTCGGGATGTCCCGCACGTTGTTGGCCATGAGCAGCGCCGTCGCAAAGAGGCCGATCGAGACCGCACCCACCCACGAGCTGTCACCCACGCGGCCGATCTGCGTGAGCGTCGTGCCGAGGGTGGCCACGAGGCCGAAGAAGATGAAGACCATGATGTCCCCGAGACCCAGGTAGCCGTAGGGCTTGGAGCCGCCCGTGTACCCCCACGCGGCCAGCACGCAGAGCACGCCGACGCCGATGAGCCACCACATCCCCGCAGAGACCGTCAGGGCCAGACCGAAGAGGCCCGCCACGCCGAAGCAGAGGAAGGCGGCCCGCTTGACGCTCGCCGGGGCGGCTGCCCCCGAGCCGGTGAGGCGCAGGGGGCCGACCCGAACGTCGTCGGTGCCGCGGATGCCGTCAGAGTAGTCGTTGGCGTAGTTGACGCCCACCTGGAGGGCCACGGCGACGACCAGGGCGAGGAGGCCACGAGCCCACGCCGGGACGGGCCCTGCCGAGAGCCAGCCCTGCGGGTCGATCTGGTACGCGGCGGCAGTGCCGGCGATGACCGGCGCGAACGCCATGGGCAGGGTGCGCGGGCGTGCGCCTTCGATCCATTGTGCGGCGGTGGCCATGAGGTCCTTCGGGAGTCGGGCGGGAAAGCGAATCGGGGAAAATGCGAGCGGGCTGGGAACGGCGGGGGGTCAGCCGGCTGTGTCCGACGGCCCGGAAGCCTCGGCCAGCCTGCGGGCCATGGCCTGTCGGTCCTCTTTGCCGTTGGGCAGCAGGGGCAGCTCCGGGGCGGTCAGGAGGAGCTTG
>JAGLBH010000097.1 GCA_018260285.1 Arthrobacter sp.
AGATCGCATTCCCGGGCGGCAGCACCGATCGAGGAGCCCTCACAGAGCATGGTGAAGAATCGCTCACGAGTGGCTACGGAGACAGTCATTAGAGTGGGTGTCCTTCCACAACAGTGGGCCTTGTAGGGCTCGGCCAGGGGCAGTCACGGGTGTGTTGCAATCACCCTTTGACACCACCGCGCTTGAGCCGCCCCTTAAGACCCAAAATCGCGGGGAGGGGGGCGGCTCAGGGGGCTCGGGGCTGGGTGCCGGGATAGGCCAGGGTCAGCGGCCGAAGAGCTTGGCGAAGAAGCCCGGCTCCTTGGGGTCGTTCTCGTGGCCCGGGCAGCGGTCAGCGCGGGGCACGTTCTTCATGACCTGGTCGACATGCTGGCCACATCCGGCCCAGGTGGTCTTTCCGCATTTGCGGCAGGTGACTGCACGGCACATGGTGTGTCCTTTCGTTGCCCTTCCGGGCGGGTTGGTTGAAGGTGAGCTTACTTCTGGGCGTCGGCCCAGGCGGCATAGCTGCCGAGGAGCTCGACGACGTCGAACCCCGCGCGGCGCAGCGCACTCGAGACGACCACGTTGCGTGCGCCCGACTGGCAGAAGGTGATGAGCCTGCCGGGCTTGCCCGTTTCGGGACCGTGCGGGAGCTCGTCGAGGCGCCACAGGGCCGAGCCGCCCGAGAGCTGCTGTGCCCCGGGGATGGTGCCGGCTGCGAACTCGGACTTGCCGCGGATGTCCACGAGGGCATCGCGCTCGGTGGACTCCAGCTCGTCCGCGGTGATCGTCGGCGGGACGAACGTGCGCAGCCCCTCGATGCTCTCTGTGGAGCAGCAGAGCGTGTCGATGCCGACGCGCAGGAGGCAGGCCCGGAAGTCCTCAGCCTCCTCGGCAGAGGAGGCCAGTGCGATGAGCTGGCGCTTCTCCGTTTCGGGGTCGATCGCCCAGGCTGCGAAGGCCGAGGCCTTGGCCCCGAGGGGCACCACGAGCGCGCCCTCGACGGTCCCGGCGAGCACGTCGTCCTTCGAGCGGGTGTCGATGAAGACGGCCTCGTCCGCGTCGAGCTTGGCCTGGGCGTCGGCCGCGGGCAGAGCGGCGAGGGGCTCGAGGGGGCCGAGCACCGCAGGGCCCACCCGATTCTCTTTCTTCATGCGGGCGAAGTACGCATGGGCGTCGGGCTGGCCGTCGAGCAGCTCGGCGACGAAGCCGGCCTCGTCGTCGTTCTCCAGGTACTTGGACCACCAGGCGTTGGCGCGCTCGTAGCCGACCGTCGTGGAGGGAACCGCGCCGAGCGCCTTGCCGCAGGGGCTGCCGGCGCCGTGGGCGGGGAGGACCTGCACGTGGTCGGGCAGGGTGAGGAAGACGCTCTTGAGGCTGCGGAAGAGGTCCTTCGCGCCGGCGAATCGGGTGTCCACGCCGCCGGCGGCCTCGTCGAGCAGGTCGGGGCGGCCGAGGTCGCCCACGAAGATGAAGTCGCCCGAGAGCATGTAGCCCGGCTCCTCGGAGATGGCCCCGTCCGTGACGAGGAAGGAGAGATGCTCCGGCGTGTGGCCGGGGGTGTGCTTGGCAGTGAGGGTGATCTTGCCGAGCCGGATCGCGTCGTCGTGGCGGAGGTCAGTGCCGTCGAAGCCGTACTGCCAGTCCGGCCCGCCCTCAGCAGAGAGGAAGATCTCCGCGCCGGTGGCGGCTGCGAGCTCGCGCGTGCCGGAGAGGTAGTCCGCGTGGATGTGCGTCTCGGTGACGGCGGTGATCTCCATGCCGTTCTTCGCGGCGAGGTCCAGGTACACCTGGATGTCACGGCGGGGGTCGACGACGATCGCTGTGCCCTCGCGCTGGCAGCCGATGACATAGCTGGCCTGGGCGAGGCCTTCTTCGTAGATGCGGTCGAACAGCACGGGAACTCCTGTGGTTGATGCTAGATACCCGAGGGGGTATCGCTGAACGTGAGCCTAATACCCCTGGGGGTATAAATCAAGGTGGGTGGTTCGCTGCGCTCTGGCGAGTCGGCGTGGCCGATGGCGCTGATCTCCCCTGCACGAAGGCCGTGGACTTGCTGCCAGTGATTTCAGCCCCATCGAGTCGCGCTCGCTCCTTATCTCTTGCGAGGGGTGAACGCCGTGCCAACAAGGCGCTCATCGTCCAGGTGTGCTATCCTCATGCACATCATGATCAGCCCGTTGCCGTCAGGCGCGGGCTGATTTTCTTTCTCCAGGGAGGCGATCATGGAGTACGCGAAGCCATGGCTGACTGTTGAGGAGCAGGTGGATCGACTGATCCAGAAGGGCCTTGATGTAGAGGATCGGGGGCGTGCGGTCCGTGTCATAGAGGCAGTTGGGTACTACCGCGTGACGGGCTACCTGTACCCGTTTCTTGAGGCCGAAGAGTACGTCGACGAGGCTGGGAACTCCAAGGTGAGGATCTTAAACAGATACAAGCCTGGGACCGCGCTTGAGCATGGTGAGTCGATCATTGATTTTGACCGGCAGCTGCGCCTGCTGGTCATGGAGGGTGTGGAGCGCATCGAGGTGGCAGTGCGTATGCGCATCGGCTACGTGCTCGGGCGCCTGTCTGCGTTCGCGCACGAGGATCCGGCCTGTTTCACTCAAGCATTCACTCGATCTGACACTGACGGTCCTGACCCCAAGCCCAGCAAGCAGGCAGAGTGGCTCGCGCGTGTCAAAAAGCGCTGTGACAGCTCGGATGAGCAGTTTGTCGCCCACTTCCGCGAGAAATACGACGATCGCATGCCGATTTGGGCGCTGACTGAGCTGCTGGAGATGGGTCATCTGGCGGTTCTCTACCGGGGGATGCTTCAGGAGGGGGCTGAAGAGGTGGCTGTGGCATTCGGTGCCCCGACGAAGAAGGTGATGGGCAGTTGGCTGGCCAGCTTGAACTATGTGCGCAATGTGGCGGCGCATCATGCTCGGCTTTTCAACCGGAAGCTCCAGAATGCACCCTCAAGGCCCAAGGCGGGGGCTGTGGCACTTCTGGATCACCTGAATGCGCCGGACCTTCCTAAGGGGGCCTGGGGAACATACAACGCTTTGGCTGTCATTGCCTATATGCTCCGATTCATTGATCCGGAGTGCTCCTGGGCTGCGCGTATGGCTGATCTCTTCCGGGCTTTCCCTGAATCTCATGTGCTCACTGTCGAGTCGATCGGTGTCCCGAGAGACTGGGCGACGCTTGATCTCTGGCAGGAATGGGGCTGTGCGAGTCTGACTGACACGGCACGGGACATCCATGAGGGCGGATCGTGCGCTGGGACGCCGTTTGATCGTGGATGAGCTCCAGATTGAGGGAAAGAAATTCTACAATGGATGATGTTGTTTTTCGGTCCAATGTCATTGGATCAACGGCTGGTTTATGAAGGTTGTCGCTCGACCATTCATCGTTGTCAGTGGTCAAGAAATTCCATTCAGATTTGACTCGGAATTTAAGGTGAAAACCATTGAGCCCCCTCTTCGAGTTGCCGCAGGAATCCGCTATTCTGCGCGGAGGCCCCTCTATGGATCCGTGTCCACTGCGATCCAGACAGGGCAGTATTCAGTCTCGGCAATAAGGGCGGTTTTCAGAAATGGGATTTTCAACCGCAATCCATTGGAGATAGAAAAAATTGAGCACAGGCGATGACAATCCGCAGTGCGGGCCCGCCTTCGGGTTCCATGCCCTGAAAGATGGCCCTGTTTGTGCTTTATTGGGAGCCAGTGTGTGGGGGGGGGCGAGGTGAGGAGAGCGGGCTTTCGGGCGGGATCTGTTGGAGGCGTGTGGGCCGCAGCAGGCGGTGACCAGCGCGGACACCCCCGGGGGTATGATGGTGGGATTGCCTGAAAGACGATGAAAGGACGGCCCAGCATGCAGCTCGACCCGCAGGACATGAAGGCAGTGCTCAATCGGCTCAAGCGGGCACAGGGGCAGCTGGCCGGCGTCGTCCGCATGATCGAAGAGGGGCAGGAGTGCCAGGACGTCGTGACTCAGCTGGCCGCCGTCTCCAAGGCGCTGGACCGCGCGGGGTTCGCGATCATCTCCACGAGTCTTCAGAAGTGCCTGACCTCCGAAACGCCAGAGATCGACGCGAAGCGGCTCGAGAAGATGTTCCTCAGCCTCGCCTGAGATCCCGCCTCAGCCAGCTCACATCACGGCCGGAAGCGTGACGAGCATCCCCAGGCTCCACGTGAGATGCAGCGTGATCGGCGAGACGAGCGAGCCTGACCGCTCAGCCTCCCAGAAGGCTGCCCCGCCGACGAGCAGCGCGGCCACGGCCAGCAGCGGAACGCCCAGCGCCGCCGTGACGGCGATGTAGAGGCCCAGACTCACGACGGCCCGGAACAGCAGGCTGCCTCGCAGGCTCGAAGGCATGATGCGCCGGAAGTAGGCCTCCTCGCCGATGCCGTTGAGGGCCGTCGTCAGGGCTGTGACCCACAGAGAGCCCACCCGCGCGTTCTCCAGAAGCCCCTGGACCGGCCCAGCCAGCGCAGGCACGAACCTCACGATCTGCGCGCCGAGCAGGAAGACCGCGAGCAGCCCTGCGCCGATGAGCGCCCCTCGCGCCAGCTCAGCCCTGAACACGGTGCCTCGGGGGGCGACGGCGACGGTGCCGTCTGCCGCTGGAACGCCGCCTGCCTCCCGGCCCCAAATGAGCCAGGCCGCGGCATAGACGGCAGCCACTCCGAAGGTCGCCGCATAGAAGACGGCCCCGCCGCGCGGCGCGGAACTGGCGACGGCCAACCCGGCCGCTGCGAGGGCAGACGGCAGCAGGAGCGCGCCCCAGCGCGTCACGCCGTTGGGGCCGGGCATCCGGTTCGTGTTCATGGCTCGATGATCCCACAATCGCTCATGCCGAGTTCGAAGGCGCTGTCTGTATGGTTGCCATACCAACAGAGGGGGTCAGCCATGACCGGTCAGACATGTCGCACGGCATTCGTCACAGGGGCAACGGGGTACATCGGCGGGCAGCTCGTCGAAGAGCTCGCCTCCCGGGGGTGGGCCGTCAAGGCCCTGACCCGCTCACGCCGCAAGGCGGAGGGGCAGCTGTGGAGTCATCGCATCGCGGAGGGCTCGGAGCCCGGAGCCGGGCAGGTGGCGGTTCTCGAGGCGGACCTCTCCGATGCCGCAGGGCTCGCAGAGGCCATGCGCGGGGCGGACGCCGCCTGGTTCCTCGTCCACTCGATGGCCGGCGGGAGCGACTTCGCCCGCGAGGACCGAGAGATGGCCCAGGCCTTCGCCGAGGCGGCCGAGACAGCCGGTGTCCGCCGCATCGTCTACCTCGGCGGTCTCCACCCGGAGGAGAAGGACACCGCAGCGCTCTCGGACCATCTGGCCTCCCGGGTTGAGGTGGGGGAGATCCTCCTCGGATCCTCGGTGCCCACGGCAGCGCTGCAGGCGGGCGTCGTCGTCGGGAACGGCTCGGAGTCCTTCACGATGCTGCGGCACCTGTCGGAGCGGCTGCCCGGCGCCGTCGGACCCTCGTGGATCTCGAACGAGATCACCCCGATCTCTATTCGGGACGTCCTCTTCTTCCTGCGCGCCGCGGCAGATCTGCCGCCCGAGACAAGCCGGACGTTCGACATCGGCTCCCCGGACACGATGCCCTACAGCCAGATGCTCCGGGTCTACGCCCAGGAGTGCCTCAGCGTGCCGCGCATCGCCGGGACTGCGCCCGTTCTCACCCAGGGGATCGCCGCCTGGGGGATCGCCTTCATGACGCCGGTGAATCGCCGCATGACGGAGCCGCTCATCGGGAGCCTCGTGCATGACACGGTCGTCAAGGAGCGGGATCTCGAGGGGCTGGTCGGCACACCCGACGGAGGGCTGCAGAGTCTCCGGGAGGCAATTCGCCTGGCGGTCGAGGGCGTGGACACCGGACGATGGATGCGCACCGTCCGCAGGGTGGGCGGCGCCGTGGCCCTCACAGCCCTCGCGGGTTCCCTGCTCACCGACCCCGACAGCCGCTGGTATCGCAGCCTTCGCAAGCCCGCGTGGCAGCCGCCCGGTCTCGCCTTCCCGGTCGTCTGGACGGCGCTGTACGCGGACATCGCTCTCGTCAGCGCGCTCGTCATCGCAGACGCCCAGGAAGAGGGCGACGACGACGCGGCCCGCCTCTATGCCACCCGTCTGGCCGGGAATCTGGTCCTCAATGCGGCCTGGAGCGGTCTCTTCTTCCGGGCTCGCCGTCCTTGGCTTGCCGTCGGAGGGGCCGCTCTGCTGGCGGTGAGCTCTGCGGATCTCGTCCGGCTGGCGGCCCGGTCGGCCCCGGAGCGCGGCGTGATCCTCGCGCCGTATGCGGGGTGGACGGCGTTCGCCACGGTCCTCAGCGGGGCCATCGCCCGGCTGAACCGCCGGCGCTAGAGGATCTCAGGGCGCACGCGCTCCCAGGACTCGATGTCCCCCGGGCGCACCCGGAAGAGCGGGTGCGGCCCGGGCGTGATCCCCGCGAGGCGGGGCGCCCACTCGGGGCTCCGCTCCTCGGCCTTGGCGCGCAGCAGGCGCAGCTCGTACGCAAGCTGCCCCTCGGTGACGGGCAGCCGATCCGTCGTCGGAATCCCCTGGATGAGCGAGGCGTTGAAGCGGTAGCCGCGCCGCTCGGCCTCGTCCGCCAGCC
>JAGLBH010000098.1 GCA_018260285.1 Arthrobacter sp.
GGCGCAACCGGTGCGGGCACCCCTGAGCACGCGGGCGTCTCCGACCGCGTGGACATCTACACGGGCACATTCGGCAAGGCCCTCGGCGGCGCGTCGGGCGGCTACGTCTCCGGCCGCGGCGAGATCGTGGCGATGCTGCGCCAGAAGGCCCGCCCCTACCTCTTCTCCAACTCGGTGGCCCCGGCGATCGTCGAGGCGACGCTCACCGCGCTGGACCTCGTGGCCGAGTCCGGCGAGCTCCGCGCCAAGCTCTTCCGCAACGCGGCGCTCTTCCGCAAGCGCATGGGCGAAGAGGGCTTCGAGCTGCTCGACGGCGAGCACGCGATCATCCCGGTGATGTTCGGCGACGCCGCCGTGGCAGCCCGCGTTGCAGACGCCATGCTGGAGCGCGGCGTGTACGTGACCGCCTTCAGCTACCCGGTGGTGCCGAAGGGCGCCGCGCGCATCCGCGTGCAGCTCTCCGCCGCGCACTCCGAGGAGGACATCGAGCGCGCCGTCGCAGCCTTCGTCGAGTCCCGCGCAGCAGTGGGCGCGGACCAGCAGTAGCGGCTGGGCCTGCCGTGGGGGAGCAGTCAGTGCGGGTCCTGCGCTGGGAAGTAGGCATCGTCCTGGCGCTCTCCCTCGGCAAGTCAGCGGTGCTCTCGCTGCTGAGCCTGGCGAACAGCCTCGTCAAAGGGCCCATCGGCCAGGAGTCGGTGACCCTCAACAGCGCCTATTCGGCGAACCCCGTCATCGACACCCTCTATCAGCTCAGCCTCATCGGCTTCTCCCTGGCCCCGGTGGCCCTCGTCGTCTTTCTCCTCGCCCGGGAGAGAGGCCTGCCCGGGGCTCGGGCCGGCCTGGGGCTGGGCTCCCTGTCGGGCCGCTCGCTCCTGAGGGACGCAGGGACGGGGCTCGCCCTCTTCGCCGTCGTCGGGCTGGGGACCCTCGGGGTGTACGCGGCGGGACGTGCGCTCGGGGTGACCGCCCACATCGAGCCGAGCACGCTCACCCCGACGCTCGGAGCGCAGGCGCTCCTCGTCCTCTCCGCCGTGAGGCACGGGATCCTTGAGGAGACGATCATGCTGGGATACCTCTTCTTGCGCGGGCGGGAGCTGGCGCTTCACCCGTGGGCGCTCATCGCGGGCAGCGCGCTCCTGAGGGCCCTCTACCACTCCTATCAGGGGTTCGGCCCGATGGCCGGAAATTTCCTCATGGGCATCCTGTTCGGTGCCCTGTACAGTAGATCCGGGCGACTTCTCCCCCTGGTTCTCGCCCATTCCTTCCTAGACATCACGGCGTTTCTGGCCTCCGACTGGTTCTCCGGTCTCTAGTCGCCGGGACCCGTTCCTCCAGGGGTCTCTCCTCTGATCTCTATCGAAGGCCCATTCTTCGCATGCTCCTCAAACTCTGGGCGCGCTTCACCAGGCCATACATGGTGCTGGTGGCAGGCGTCGTCGTCTTTCAGCTGATCTCCACGATCGCAACTCTCTATCTTCCGAGCCTCAACGCCAAGATCATCGACCAGGGCGTCTCCCGCGGGGACACGGACTACATCTGGCGAACGGGCGGGCTCATGCTCGCGGTCGCCTTCGGACAGGTCATCTCCGCGGTCATCGCCGTCTACCTCGGGTCGAAGACCGCGATGGCCCTGGGGCGGGACATACGCCGCTCCGTCTTCCGCAAGGTCTCCTCCTTCTCCGCGAAGGAGGTCAACGAGTTCGGCGCGGCCACCCTCATCACGCGCGGCACGAACGACGTGCAGCAGGTCCAGATGGTCACCCTCATGGGCCTGAACTTCATGGTCACGACGCCGATCATGTGCATCGGCGGCATCATCATGGCCCTGCGGGAGGACGCCTCGCTCTCCTGGCTCGTCTGGGTCTCGGTGGCGGCGCTTCTCGTCGTGGTCGGCGGCCTCGTCTGGAGGCTCATGCCCCTCTTCCGCGCGATGCAGGGCAAGCTGGACACGGTCAACGGCGTGCTGCGCGAGCAGATCACCGGCATGCGCGTGGTCCGCGCCTTCACGCGCGAGCCCTTCGAGACGGACCGGTTCACCGCCGCGAACCAGGACATCACGACGGTCTCCCTGAAGATCGGCAACCTCTTCGTCCTCATGTTCCCCGTCATCATGGTGCTGCTCCACCTCGCCACGGCCGCCGTGCTGTGGTTCGGCGGGCACCGGATCGACGAGGGCAGCATGCAGGTCGGCTCCCTGACGGCCTTCCTCCAGTACCTCCTGCAGATTCTCACGGCCGTCATGATGGGCACCTTCATGGCCATGATGATCCCGCGCGCCTCCATCGCGGCGGACCGGATCGGGCAGGTCCTCGCGGTCGAGCCCTCCATGCGGCGCACCGAGTCCTCGGCGCTCTCCGCCGAGCGGGCCACCGGCGTCGTCGACTTCCAGAACGTCACGTTCGCCTACCCGGGCGCGGAGGCCCCGGTCCTCTCGGACCTCACCTTCACCGCCCGGCCCGGCCAGACGACGGCGATCATCGGCTCGACGGGATCCGGCAAGACGACCCTTCTCTCCCTTCTTCCGAGGCTTCACGACGCCGACGCCGGCCGCGTGCTCATCGACGGCGTGCCCGTCCAGGAGATCGGCCGCGAGGACCTCAAGCGCATCGTGTCCCTCGTGCCGCAGAAGCCCTACCTGTTCTCCGGCACGGTGGCCTCCAACCTGCGCTTCGGCCAGCAGGACGCCACGGACGCCGAGCTCTGGGAGGCGCTCGAGACGGCCCAGGGAGCTGACTTCGTCCGGGCCAAGGCCAAGGGCCTCGACGAGCCGATCTCCCAGGGCGGCACGAACGTCTCGGGCGGCCAGCGGCAGCGCCTGTGCATCGCGAGGACGCTCGTCATGAAGCCCCGCGTGTACCTGTTCGACGACTCCTTCTCGGCCCTCGACGTCACCACCGATGCGAATCTGCGGCGCGCTCTCGCCGCCACGACGCAGGACGCGACGGTCATCATCGTGGCGCAGCGCGTCTCCTCGATTCGGGACGCGGACCAGATCCTCGTGCTCGACAAGGGCCAGATCGTCGGCCGCGGCACCCACGCGGAGCTGCTCGCGGACAACCCCACCTACCAGGAGATCGTTGAGTCTCAGATGAGCGCGGAGGAAGCGGCATGAGCTCGCGAGCAGCCACGAAGACAGCAGTCGAGACCTCGGACGCCGAGCACGAGGACTTCACCCCCGGGGAGATGGACGGCGACATGTTCGGCGGCACCCCCGCCAAGAAGGCCAAGAACTTCGGCCCGAGCGCCAAGCGGATGCTCGGCCTCATCATGAGGCAGAAGATCGCGATGGCCCTCGTGACGGCGATGGTCGTCATCTCCGCCGTCCTCAACGTCATCGCCCCGAAGATCCTGGGCCACGCGATGGACGTCATCTTCGGGGGAGTGGTCGGCAAGTCCCTTGCCGGGCAGGTCCCCGAGGGGACCACGAAGGACCAGGTCGTCAGCGCGGTCCGGGCCGGCGGCAACGAGACCCAGGCAGACATGATGTCCCGCATGGACTTCACGCCCGGCGCGGGGATCGACTTCCCCAAGCTCGCGCAGCTCATCTCCACGGTGCTCGCCATGTACGTCGTCGCGGCGCTCCTCATGTGGCTCCAGGGGTTCCTCCTCAACAAGATCGTCATGAAGGCGGTCTTCGAGCTGCGCGAGCGGGTCGAGGCCAAGATCAACCGCCTCCCGCTCGGCTACTTCGACACCCGCCAGCGCGGAGACGTGCTCTCCCGCGTGACGAACGACGTGGACAACATCCAGCAGGCGCTGCAGCAGGCCTTCAGCCAGCTGCTCTCCTCGGTCATCTCGGTCATCGGCATCATCGTCATGATGTTCATCGTCTCGTGGCAGCTGGCCCTCGTGGCGCTCGTCGCCCTGCCGCTCTCCGGCGTGGTCGCGGGGATCATCGGCAAGCGCAGCCAGGTGCTCTTCAAGGACCAGTGGAAGAACACGGGCGCCCTCAACGGGCAGATCGAGGAGTCCTTCTCCGGGCACGACCTCGTCAAGGTCTTCGGCCGCGAGGAGGAGATGGTCACGCTCTTCGACGAGCGGAACGAGAAGCTCTACCAGGCCTCGTTCGGCGCGCAGTTCGTCTCCGGCCTCATCATGCCGATCATGCAGTTCGTCAGCTACCTGGCCTACGTGGGGATCGCCGTCCTGGGCGGCCTGCGTGTGGCCTCGGGCCAGATGAGCCTCGGCGACGCGACGGCATTCATCCAGTACTCCCGCGAGTACACGCAGCCGCTCGGCCAGATCGCGGGCATGGCGAACATGCTGCAGTCCGGCGTCGCCTCCGCGGAGCGCACGTTCGAGTTCCTGGACGCCGAGGAGGAGTCCGAGGACACCGCCCACGGCAGCCTGCCCGAGAAGGTGGCCGGACGCGTGGAGTTCGACCATGTGAGCTTCTCCTACGCTCCCGAGAAGCCCCTCATCCGGGACCTGACCTTCACGGCGGAGCCCGGCCAGACGATTGCGATCGTCGGGCCGACGGGCGCGGGCAAGACGACCCTCGTCAACCTCCTCATGCGCTTCTACGAGATCAGCTCGGGTTCGATCCGCCTGGACGGGGTGGACATCCGGGACATGTCCCGCACGGAGCTGCGCTCCAAGGTGGGCATGGTCCTCCAGGACGCGTGGCTCTTCGGGGGCACCATCCGGGAGAACATCCGCTACGGCCGCCTCGACGCCTCGGACGAGGACGTGCTCGACGCCGCCCGCGCCACCTACGTCGACCGGTTCGTCCGGGCGCTGCCCGAGGGCTATGACACGGTCATCGACGACGAGGGCTCGAACGTCTCCGCCGGCGAGCGCCAGCTCATGACCATCGCGCGGGCCTTCATCGCGAGCCCGTCCCTCCTCATTCTCGACGAGGCGACGAGCTCCGTGGACACGCGCACCGAGCTGCTCGTCCAGAAGGCCATGGCCGCGCTGCGGACGGACCGGACGAGCTTCGTCATCGCCCACCGCCTCTCCACGATCCGGGACGCGGACGCGATCCTCGTCATGGAGGACGGGGACATCGTGGAGCACGGCACGCACGATGAGCTCCTCGCGCGCCAGGGGGCCTACTACCGCCTCTACCAGTCCCAGTTCAACCAGGGCACTGAGCCGGAGGAGGGCGTCCGGGAGCAGCAGGCCTGAGCAGAGTGTCGCCCTGACAGGCCCCTCGCTCCGCCCTCAACGCTCCGCCCTCAACGCTCCACCGAGAGAAGGCGGCGTTCTGAGCGATCAGAACGCCGCCTTCTCTTGGCTGAGCGGGGGGGGGGAGGCGCGGGCGGTGCTGTGCGGGTGCCCGCCGGGTCAGATGGTGACGGTCCCGTTCGGGGACTCGAAGGTCACGGAGAGGACGCCGGGGGTGCCCTTCGGCGCCGCCCACGTGATGTTCACGCCGTCCAGCACCGTGGCCAGCTCGGCCTCGCTCGTCACGCCGAGCCACTCCTGGACTCGCTCAGGCGATCCGGCCAGGCTCATGGCGGTCAGCGACGCCCGGGGCGTGTCAGCGTGGGAGGGGTGCAGGTCCTCCGTCCCCTCGTCCCAGCGGAGCAGGTAGGGCACCTGAGGATCCTGGATGAGGCCCTTGATGCCGATCTGCCGCCAGGAGAGCTCGCGGCCGTCGGGGAAGCGGCGGTGTCCCGGCACGGACTCGCGGCCGAGGCGCTGCTCGAACGAGGCGAGGTCCGGAACCTGCACGCACCAGCCCATCCAGCCGCCGCCGGCCTCAGAGCGCGCCCTGACGGCCTGGCCGAAGGGCTGGTTCTCGGCGGCGGGGTGCTCGAGCACCTCGACGACCTCGATGTACTTGCCGTCGAGCAGAGGGATGATCTTGTTCCGCGTGCCGAAGCGCGGGTGGTTGCCTCCCTTTACGGCGGAGACGCCGAGCCTCTCGGCGATTCGGCTCGCAGTCGCATCGAGTCCATCGGATTCACTGGCATAAGAAACATGGTCCAAGCGCATGCCCTCATCCTTGCACTGAGGCGTAGACCACACGACTTAGGGTCGCCTTACCCGTCTGTGTCGCCAGATGAACACCCTCTTGCACCGGCAGGATGTCCTGGTCCACACTGGGGGAACGGTCACGAGTATCAGCTGTCAGGCCCCGGCCAGCTGATCGGCAACCCTCCTTCCGCGGTGGGGTGCCCCGGGTGAAGACCAGGCCCTCGGCACACCCCGCAGGGCAAGCGCGGGCTGCCCCGACGTGGCGGCCCCTCGTTCTCGGAGGTCCCCAGTGGCGCATGTCGGCACAGCTTCATCACGGTCGGTCGCATCAGTCATCTCGCGCAGGGGAGTCATGCCCGTCGGGGATCTCCTCCTCGAATCGGGGCAGGTCCTCTCCGGGGTCGAGCTCGCGTGGGAGTCCTGGGGCGAGCTCAGCGAGTCGGCGGACAACGCGATCCTCGTCCTCCACGCCCTCACCGGGGACGCCCACGCCCACGGAACTCCCGAGAGCCCCGGGTGGTGGGACGCGCTCATCGGGCCCGGCCGGGCGGTGGACACCCGATCGAGCTTCGTCCTCGCGGTGAACATTCTCGGAGGCTGCGCGGGCAGCACCGGCCCCGCCAGCGTC
>JAGLBH010000099.1 GCA_018260285.1 Arthrobacter sp.
ATGAGCTCCATGCCGTGCGCCCGGTTCGCCTTCCCGGCCAGCTCCGGGACCGTGAGGATGTTCTTGAGCACGGTGCGGTGGGGCATGAGCCCGGCGGACTGCATGACGTAGCCGATGCCGCGGCGCAGCTCGTGGGCGGGCCCCTCCTGGACGCTCCGCCCGTCGAGGTAGACCGCGCCGGAGGAGGGAACCACCATGCGGTTGATCATGCGAAGGCTCGTCGTCTTGCCGCCGCCCGAGGGCCCGACGAAGACGGTGAAGGAGCCCTCGGGGATGTCGAGGCAGAGATCGCTCACTGCGGGAGGGTTTCCGCCGTAGGTGACCGTCGCATGGTCGAACCGGATTTTCGGCGTATCGCTCATCATTCTCGCCACCCTACCGAAGCCAGCTGGAAGGCTCCTTCGTGACATCCTTCGACCCCTACTTTAGGGTTGGGACTGTGGAATTCAAGGACAGCACCTTTTACAAGCTCGGCAGGGCCACCCAGCTCATCACCCATGTGGCCGACACCTACCTCCAGGCCCATCACGGCCTGCGCTATTCGTCGTTCCTGGTGCTCCTCATCCTGCGGACCAAGGGCCCCTGCCCGCAGCACGTCATCGCGGAGTCCCTCGGCGTCTCGCGTCCCTCCATCACGCAGCGCATCGCCCCGCTCATGGAGCGCGGGCTGGTCCACGGCGAGCGCCAGCCGGGCGTCCCCCGGTCGATCGTCGCCTCCCTCACGGACTCCGGCAGGGACCTCATCGACGCCGCCTGGCCCGGCCTGGAGAAGGCCTTCGTCACTGTGGACGAGGACGTGGACCACTCCTTCCTCACCGAGCAGCTCGACCTCCTCATCGCCAACGCCGAGCGCGCGCTCGAGGAGCTTCCCGCCGTCCCCGTCGCCTCCCTGCCCCGCCAGGACGAGGGGACGACGCCGCAGCCCGCCTCCGCCTAAGCCCTCTCTGACGAGGCGTCGGCCGCGAGGAAGAGCGCCCCGACGACCGGCTCGCTCTCGAGAACGATGAGCGGCTCAATGCCCTCCGCGGCCAGGCGCTCTGCGAGGTCCCGGGCGAAGCGCTCCTGGTTCTGCACGAGCCCTCCCCCGCAGACCACGGGTCCCTCGAGCGCCAGGCGGTCCGCCACCGAGGTCACGAGCTCCGCGGCGAGCTCCACGGCGTGGGCGATGATCTCCCGGGCGGTGAGCGAGCCCTCGTCGGCGGCGTCGAAGACGCAGGGGGCGAATCCCGCCCACAGCGTGCGCGAGGGATGCTCGTGGAAGGCGGCGATGAGCTCCTCAGGCCTCGTCACGCCCGCCCGGCGGAGAACAGCCCGGGTGAGGGCGTCCTCGCGCCCCTCCTCCCCGTTGCGGAGAACGCCTCTGAGCGCCTCGCGCCCGAACCAGTAGGCGCTCGCCTCGTCTCCCAGGAGGTGCCCCCATCCTCCGGCGCGGGCCTCCATCCCCAGGTCAGTGCGGCCCCACGCCACGGATCCCGTGCCCAGAATGAGGGCGATGCCCGTGCGCTGCGCGGCGGCTCCGAGGATGAGCCGGGTGTCATGGACTGCCGTGAGGGGGACGCTCGGGAGGCTGAAGGCCTCCCTGATCATGCCCTCCAGGTGCTGGGCGTCCTCGGGGGTGTCAAGTCCCCCGGATCCCGCGCAGACGCCCGCCAGCCGGCTCTGCCAGCCCGGAGCCGCGGAGTCGAGGGCCTCTGCTGCCTCGGCCAGGCTCTTCAGCGCCTCGTCCCGGGAGACGTTCTGCACGTTGGCGCTGCCGGACCGCCCAGCGGCGAGCGGAACGCACGGGCGCGCCGCCTCGGAGAGAGCCGCGGTCGTCTTCGTCCCTCCGATGTCGATGCCCAGCAGAAGCGGCGAGTCGTCAGAGAGCGCGGCGGCCGGGGAGCGTCTGAGGGAGGTCATGCGCCCAAAGCGTAATAGAAGGCTGCCCCTTCGCCAACTCCGCAGGCATCCCGCCCGGCTCTCGTACTCTAGAAGGATGAGCATTTCGGCAGACCACGAGCCCCTGGAGACCGCAGTCACCGCTCAGCAGATCGAGGACCTCACCGCTCGTCTGAACGAGCTGGACACTGTGACCAGCGGCTCCGCCGTCGCCCTCAAGACCCCGCTCGACTTCCTCAACCGCTCCGTGGAGCTCTATGCCGCAGACAGCCACCATGCCTGCCTGGACACGCTCCTCACCGGATGGAACCTGGTGGAGCGCCTCCGGGCCGCAGACCCGCAGGCCGTGGAGGAGGACCTCGTGCTGTCCTACGTCTCCTCTGTCATCGACGCGGCGTGGCAGACCGGCGACTCCTCCCTGAGGGACGTCTGGCTGGCCCGCCGCCTTGCGCTCCTTGAGGAGATGGGCCGCACGGAGCAGGCTGAGTTCGAGCGGCCCCTGGGCGCGCTCCTGCACCATGACGTGAGCCGCGAAGACCTCACTGCGCTCGAGTCTGCCGTGGCCCCCGTCGCCGCAGAGGACTTCTCCGTCCCCGCACGCCTCGTCCTGGGCGCCGGCCTGGCGCAGCACGGGCAGCACGCGCGCGCCGTCGAGGTCCTCGAGTCAGTCCTGGACTACCTGCGGCGCACGGGCCAGGAGCAGGCGGAGTGCACGGTTCTCTCGCTCATCGAGGACAGCTACGTGAGTCTGGGCGACGAGGAGACGGCTCTCCGGTACATCGCCCGCGTCGTCGAGCTCTCCCAGAGCCGGACCGCTGTGGGCACCGTCCGCATGAAGCGCGCCCGGCTGACGATGGGCTCCTCGAGCCAGCTCCCCGCCGCGCTCTACGACCTCCTGGGCGCCCTCGAGCTGTTCACCGAGGCAGGCATCCGCCCGGGTGCGGTCCCGGCCGCCCTGGCCCTGGGCCACCTCCTCCAGGAGATCGAGGAGTACGACGCCGCCGTCGCCGCTTTCACCGTGGCCGTCGACCATGCGGAGCGGGGCGAAAGCCCCCACATCGCCACCGCGATGGCCGGTCTGGGCAACGCCCTCGTGCAGAACGAGGAGCCGGCGAAGGCGATCGCGCTCCTCCGCCGGCTCCTCGAGATGCCCGAGCCCGCCTCCGGCGCCCAGGCGGCGGAGAGGGCGGCCGCCTACAACACGATGGCCCACGGCCACCTCAAGCTCGAGGAGAACGACAAGGCCGCCGAGGCGTGGACGGAGGCGGCGCGGCGCTTCCTGGAGCTGGGGGACGCGCAGGCGGCGTCTGCGGCCACCGCCAACGTGGCCAAGCTCGCGTACTTCAGCGAGCGCTGGGACGAGGCGATTCTCGGCATCCAGGCGGCGCTGGGGATTGCGGAGGAGCACGGGCTGCATCCGCTCCAGGGGGCGGAGCACCTCGCCTTCTACGCCACTGTGCTCGCCAAGAAGCGGAGCGCGGAGTCTCTCGAGGTCATCGAGCAGGCCCTTGCCCTCGCTCAGCACTTCGAGGCGCCCTTCCACGAGGCCCAGTACCTGGAGACGAAGGCGCTGGTGCTCTTCGAGCTGGGGCGGGTGGACGAGGCCGTGGCCGAGACGCTGCGCACCGGAGACGCCTACGCGGCCATCGGCGTGCCTGAGGAGGGGGCGCGGTGTGACATCCGGGCCGGGGACCTGCTGCGGCACAGGGAGCGGCTCGTCGAGGCCGTCAGCGTGTACCGCTCGGCCCTCGACCGATCGCCTGACCGGCCGGACTACATGTTCGCGGCCTTCACGGGCCTGGCGACGTCACTCGAGCTTCTGGGACAGAGCGGGGAGGCTCAGGCCGCGTCGAAGGAGGCCGAGGCCTGGGCCGAGCGAGCGCGGAACGCCGGCCACTCGCTGGACTGAGGACTCTCTGCGCTCAGGCGCGACGGCGTCGCAGCACCTCGTCGAGATCCAGCTTGGAGGGAACTGCCGTGGAGGACTCCTCCGGCTGAACCGGGGCGGGCAGTGCCCGGCCTGCCTCGGGCGCATCGAGGTACGTGGGGCGGGGCACAGCCACCGGCTCCCACTGGGGGCCCGGCGCCACTGCCTCACGGGCGGCATCGGTCGAGGTGCGCTGGACGGCGGGCGCCTCAGCCGAGGGCTGCTCGGCGCGGGGCTCGCTCTCAGCGGCCTCGCCTGCCTGGTCGGCTGCGGGATTCGCCTGGGCCGCTGCGCTCTCCTGCTGGGGGGAGGCCTCCTGGGAGCCAGCGCGCTCGGCGTCGGCTCCCTCGGTCTGCGCTGCGGCAAGCCGGGCGGCGTCGAACACCTCTGCCGCCTGACGACGGCGACGCGCGCGCTCCTCGATGACCCGCGGATCATCCTGGAGATCGCCCACGCGGGCCAGCTGGGCCCGCTCCGCGTTCATGGCCTCCGCGAAGGCGGCGTTGATGCGGGCGCGCTGCTCGCGCACCGTGGAGACGCGGAGGAAGACGACAGCCGCGAGGGCCAGAAGGAGGCCGCTCAGAGGCCAGCCCCAGCCGACCGCTCCCAGCGCCGCCGGGATGAGGGTCAGGACGCCCAGAGCCAGTGCGATGACCCCAGCCGCGGCGGCCAAACGCCGAACTCCGCGCTGTGAAAGGCTCAGCGGGGCTGAAGCGCCTGCGGAAGCCTTTCGGTCCTGGTCGCTCGTCGTCATGGGGTGGTGTCCTGTCTCGCGGGGGTACAACGTCCTCGAACTGCTGGCAGCCGTTTCCGGGAAGCGCAGAGTTCACACCTTAACGCTACGGGAATATACGAGTGCCCGCGACCATTCGTCGGCGTGTCAGCCTGCGACATCCTCACTTTTCTCCAGAAAGGGAGCCAGAACTCCCCGGGGCGCCTCTTCTGCCGTCAGGGCGAAGGAGAGATGGTCGCGCCAGTCGCCGTCGATATGGAGATATCGGGGGCGCTCCCCCTCGTATCGGAATCCGAGTTTCTCCACGATTCTCAGACTCGGCGCGTTCTCGGGGCGAATATTGATCTCCACCCGGTGGAGCCGAAGCTCGAAGAAGCAGTAGTCGGCGGCCAGGGCCACGGCCGTGGGCGTGATGTTCCGCCCGGCCACGGCGGAGTCGATCCAGTAGCCGATCGTGCAGCTGCGGAACGCCCCGTAGACGATGCTCGAGACTGTCAGCTGCCCCACGAAGCGGGGCTCGCGGAGAACCGACTCCCGCAGGGTGATGGCGAAGGGCAGCGACGTGCCCGCCTTGGCCTGGCGGGTGAGCGACCGGCACATCTCCCGGTAGCTGCTGGGCCCTGCCCCAGGCACAGGAGACGTGGCGTCCCAGGGCCTGAGCCAGTGCTCGTTGCGGCGTCGCGTCTCGCTCCACGCCCGCTCGTCCCGGCGGGTTAAAGGCCGGAGGCCGATGTCCCCCGATTCGAGGTGCACCGGCCACCGTCCCGTTTCATCCATACAGGAAGTGTATGTCGCACTGAGGCAGCGCGCAGTCCTACTTGCCGAACCTGGCGAGCCAGTCCCGCAGAGCCGGCCCGAGGTCGTCGCGCTCGCTCGCGAGGGTCACGACGGCCTTGATGTACTCGAGCTTGTCGCCCGTGTCGAAGCGGCGGCCCTTGTAGACCACGGCGTAGACGCCGGAGCCTTCGCCGTCGGCCTGCGCGAGGGTCTCGAGGGCGTCCGTCAGCTGGATCTCGCCGCCGCGGCCCGGCTTCGTCTCGTCCAGCACGTCGAAGACCCGCGGGTGCAGCACGTAGCGGCCGATGACGGCGAGGTTGCTCGGCGCGTCCTCCTTGGCCGGCTTCTCCACGAGCATGTTGACCTTGACGTAGTCCTCGCCCTCAACGGCTGAGGCGTCCACCACGCCGTAGGCGCTGACCTGCTCGGGGTCCACCTCCATGACGGCCACGACAGAGCCGCCGGTCTTCTGCTGGACCGCGATCATCTCGGAGAGGAGGTCGTCCTTCGGGTCCATGAAGTCGTCTCCGAGGAGCACGGCGAACGGCTCGTCGCCCACGTGGGCCCGAGCGCAGTTCACAGCGTGGCCGAGGCCGCGGGGGTCGCCCTGGCGCACGAAGTGCATCTGACCGAGGTCGCTGGACTCCTGGACAGCGGAGAGCTTCTTCTCATCGCCCTTCGCCTCGAGGTTGGACTCCAGCTCGGGAACCCGGTCGAAGTGGTCTTCCAGGGCGCGCTTGCTGCGCCCCGTGATCATCAGGACGTCGGTGAGACCGGCCTTGGAGGCCTCTTCGACGACGTACTGGATCGCCGGCTTGTCCACCACCGGCAGCATTTCCTTGGGCGTGGCCTTGGTGGCAGGCAGGAATCGAGTGCCGAGACCCGCTGCAGGGATGACAGCCTTGCGCACTGCTTTTGAAGAATTCATACACTGATCCTACAAAACATCCGGGCTGCGCCCCCACAGAATCTCATGGGCGGCGATATGCCTCCGGCCGGAAGGGACATCTCCATGACCACAGCAGAGGGCAAGAGCGCGCTGCGGGCACGCCTGCGAGCCGCCCGCAGGGCCCGCTCCGCCTCCCAGCGGGAGGAGGACAGCGCGGCTCTCCGTCGTCGTCTGCTCCAGCTGCCCGACCTCGCGCCCCCCTCATCCCCGCGCCAGGTGCTGGGATTCCTTCCCCTCCCCACGGAACCGCCCCTCCTCGCGGGGCTGGAGAGTCTCGACC
>JAGLBH010000009.1 GCA_018260285.1 Arthrobacter sp.
AGATGAGCGAGCCGGAGAGGCGGTACTCGATGTCGCCGAACCACGGCTCGTAGCCGCCGGAGTAGGAGGAGGCGATGCCGGCGCCGCGCGTGTCCGTGAGGAACTTCGTGCGGAAGCCGATGAGGCCGCGAGCCGGGACGTCGAACTCCATGCGGACCCAGCCGGTGCCGTGGTTGGACATGCTCGTCATGCGGCCCTTGCGAGCGGCCAGGAGCTGCGTGACAGCGCCGAGGTACTCTTCCGGGACGTCGATCGTCATGTGCTCAACGGGCTCGTGGACCTTGCCGTCGATCGTCTTGGTGACAACCTGCGGCTTGCCGACGGTGAGCTCGAAGCCCTCGCGGCGCATCTGCTCCACGAGGATCGCGAGTGCGAGCTCGCCGCGGCCCTGGACTTCCCAGGCATCCGGACGCTCGGTCGGGAGGACCTTGAGCGAGACGTTGCCGATGAGCTCCTTGTCAAGGCGATCCTTGACCTGGCGTGCGGTGACCTTGGCGCCCTTGACGCGGCCGGCCATCGGGGACGTGTTGATGCCGATCGTCATGGAGATGGCCGGGTCGTCCACCGTGATGAGGGGAAGCGGCTGCGGGTTGTCGAGATCCGTGAGGGTCTCGCCGATGGTGATGTCCTCGATGCCTGCGACGGCGACGATCTCGCCCGGACCGGCGACTTCGGCCGGCTCGCGGGTGAGGCCCTTGGTGGCGAGAAGCTCGGTGATCTTGACCTGCTTCATGGTGCCGTCGTGACGGGCCCAGTTGACCTGCTGGCCCTTGCGGAGCTCACCGTTGTAGATGCGCAGGAGAGCAAGGCGGCCGAGGAACGGCGAGGCGTCAAGGTTCGTGACGTGGGCCTGGAGAACGCCGCCCTCGTCGTACGTCGGGGCCGGGATGTGCTCGATGATCGTCTTGAAGAGCGGCTCGAGGTCCTCGGAGTCGGGGAGGTCGCCGTCGGCGGGCTTGACCGTCGAGGCCTTGCCGTTCTTGCCGGAGGCGTAGACGATCGGAACGTCGAGCACCTTGTCCATGTCGATGTCCGGGACCTCGTCGATGAGGTCCGAGGCCAGGCCGAGGAGGAGGTCCATCGTGTCGGAGATCACGCCGTCGATGCGGGCATCCGGGCGGTCCGTCTTGTTGACGACGACGATGACCGGCTTGTCAGCGGCCAGCGCCTTGCGGAGGACGAAGCGAGTCTGGGGCAGCGGGCCCTCGGATGCGTCGACGAGGAGGACGACGCCGTCCACCATGGAGAGGCCGCGCTCGACCTCGCCGCCGAAGTCAGCGTGACCCGGCGTGTCGATGACGTTGATGAGGATTTTCTCACCGTCGGCAGCAGGCCCCTCGTAGAACACCGTGGTGTTCTTGGCGAGGATCGTGATGCCCTTTTCCTTTTCGAGGTCGCCGGAGTCCATGACGCGGTCCTCAACAGCGCCGTGGCTGGAGAAGGCGCCCGTCTGCCGGAGCATGGCATCGACCAGCGTGGTCTTGCCATGGTCAACGTGCGCGACGATAGCGACGTTGCGCAGGTCCTTGCGGACGGCGCGCTGTGCTGAGGTGGTTTCGCTCATACGGAAGGTGACTCATTTCCTGTGTGGATCGCAGCCGGCGAGCTCGCTCTGAATGCGAACACCATCTTGAAATGGCCGGCGGGCCGCAGGTCGCGGCGTGACCGCTGCAGGCGGTCGTGCTTAACACTCTACCGCGCTTGCCCCGCCCGCACGGCAGAGCGCGTCCGGCTGGCGTGAATTCTTCGTGAAATACGCCGCCCGGACGCGCTCTGAAGCGCCTAGGGCCGTCCGGTCAGCGGGACGGACGAGCCACCGCTGATGAGCCGCCCCCTCCAGGCTCCGGAGCCGAGTCCAGATGAGCCTCCACATGCTCCGCGACCTTCTCCTGAAGGCCGTCCTCGACGCTCTCCTGAATCTGCTCGGTCATGGCCGCATGGAACTGCGCGCGCTCAAAGCGCATGCGAGCAGCGTGCTCCCGGTGGAAGGCCTTCGCCGTCGAGACCATCATGAGGAGCATGACCCCCGAGAAGGGCAGGGCAGAGAGAACAGCCACCGTCTGGATGGTCGTGAGCCCGTCCCCGAAGATCAGGGCGATCGCGATGGCCGCTGCCGCCACCGCCCAGAAGACGCGAACCCAGGTCCTGGGGTTGCTCTCCCCGCCCGAGGAGACCATCCCCATGACCATGGCGCCCGAGTCTGCCGACGTGACGAAGAAGACGGCCACGAGGATCAGGGCGCCTCCGATGAGCACGGGGCCTCCCGGGAGCCCGCCGAGCATGTCGAAGAGCACGGTGCTCGTCTGCACGGCGCCGTCCTTGCCGACGAGTCCCCCTCCGGCGTAGACCTCCTGGTAGATGGCCGAGCCGCCCATGACGGAGAACCAGAGGAAAGTCACGAGAGTCGGCACCAGCAGCACGCCCGCCACAAACTGGCGAACAGTGCGCCCCTTGGAGACCCGGGCGATGAAGACGCCGACAAACGGCGCCCATGAGATCCACCAGCCCCAGTAGAACGTGGTCCACGCCGCCTGCCACTGCTCCCCCTCGGGCCCGGCGAAGGCGAAGGTGGTGAAGGTCAGGCCGACGACGTTCTGGATGTAGGACCCGAGCGACTGAACGAACCCGCGGAGCAGGAAGAGCGTGGGACCTGCGAAGAGGACGACGACGAGCAGCAGCCCCGCGAGAGCCAGGTTGAGGTTGGAGAGCCACTTCATGCCCTTCTCCACGCCGGAGACGACAGAGAGGATCGTCAGCGCGGTGATGCAGAGGATGAGCATGACCTGCGTCTGCTGGGTGGCCTCGGCGAGGCCCTCGTATTCGAGGCCCGCAGAAATCTGGAGAACTCCCAGGCCGAGCGACGTGGCCACGCCGAAAAGGGTTCCCACGAGGGCGACGACGTCGATGGCGCTGCCCCAGCCGCCCTTGATCCGATCCCCCAGCAGCGGCTCGAGCGCCCAGCGGATCGAGACCGGGCGGCCCCTGCGATGAGTGGAGTACGCGAGAGAGAGGCCGACCACCACGTAGATGGCCCAGGCGTGGAGCCCCCAGTGGAGGAAAGTCTGGGTCATGGCCCGCTGGGCGACGACATGGCTCTCCCCCGTGACGCCGGGCGGCGGGCTGGCATAGTGATTCAGCGGCTCCGCCACGCCCCAGAAGACGAGGCCGATCCCCATGCCCGCGGCGAAGAGCAGGGCGAACCAGGACTGCACGGAGAACTCGGGCTCGTCATCGTCCTTCCCCAGCGTGATCTCGCCATACGGCGAGAGGCCCACCCACAGGGCGAAGACGACGAAGGCCGCCACCAGGAGCACGTAGTACCAGCCGAAGGCCCCGATGACGTTCTTCTGGAGGTGGCCGATGGCCTCCCCCGCCTGCTCCGGAAGGACGAGGGTCCATGTCACGAACAGCGTGATGACAGCCGCAGACGGCCAGAAGACCCAGGGGTTGACGCCGCCGCCGCCTCTCCGGCGGCGGGGCCCCGAGGAATGGCGTCTCACCGGCGTTTCATGCGTTATCATACAGGTCCGTTCATTCGATGGAGTCTCTTGTCCGACGCTGATGCGCTTCATTCACCATAGATATATATGGTGATCGATCTCCAATCGACGCCCTGGGCAGGGAGACGGTTAAAGGCCGCAGCCGCCGATCCCGAAGGGTCGGCGGCCGCGGCCTTTGTCTCCAGCCGAAGCGGCTCAGGCCACCATGAGGCCTGCACCGGGAATGGCTGCCAGGAGCTGCTGGGTGTAGAGCGTCTGCGGGGACTCGAACACCTCGTCCGTGGTGCCCGCCTCCACGAGCTTGCCCTTCTCCATGACGCAGACGCGGTCCGCGATCTGCCGCACGACCGCGAGGTCGTGCGTGATGAAGAGGTAGGTCAGCCCGAGGTCGCGCTGCAGGTCGGAGAGCAGCGTGAGGATCTGCGCCTGAACCAGCACATCCAGCGCGGAGACGGCCTCGTCACAGACCACCAGCTCCGGGTTGAGGGCCAGCGCCCGGGCGATGGCCACGCGCTGGCGCTGCCCGCCGGAGAGCTCGTTCGGGTACCGCGACATCATCGACTGCGGCAGGGCCACCTGGTCCAGAAGCTCCCGGACCTTGGCCTCGCGCTCCTTCGGGGACCCCACGCGGTGCACCCGCATGGGCTCCTCGATGGTCCTGAAGATGTTGTACATCGGGTCCAGCGAGCCGTAGGGGTCCTGGAAGATCGGCTGCACGCGGCGTCGGAAGTCGAACATCTCCCGGCCCTTGAGCCCGGCCACGTCCTGCCCGTCGAAGCTGATCGAGCCGGAGGTGATCTTCTCCAGACCCAGGAGCATGCGGGCCACGGTCGACTTGCCAGAGCCGGACTCGCCGACGACGGCCGTCGTCGTGCCCTTGGGGATCGAGAAGCTCACGCCGTCCACGGCCGTGAAGTTCTCCGACTTGCCCCAGGCGCCGCGGAGCTTGAACACCTTGGTGAGGTCCTTGACCTCCACGAAGGAGGCCGCGTCCTTGCGGTCGGGCATCTCGGCGAGGAGGTCCTCGGCCTCGACTCCGGCCTCCTTGGCCGCCTGGATGCGGCGCGAGGCGAGCGAGGGAGCGGACTCCACAAGCTTCTTCGTGTACGGGTGCTGCGGGTTCCGCAAGAGCTCGAGGGCGGGCCCGGACTCCACGACGCGGCCCTTGTACATGACCACGACCTTGTGCGCGCGCTCGGCCGCGAGGCCCAGATCGTGCGTGATGAGGAGCACGGCGGTGCCGAGCTTCTCCGTCATCGAGTCGAGGTGGTCAAGGATCGTGCGCTGCACGGTGACGTCGAGGGCCGACGTCGGCTCGTCCGCGATGAGCAGCCGCGGCTGGCACGAGAGGCCGATCGCGATGAGCGCGCGCTGGCGCATGCCGCCCGAGAACTCGTGGGGGTACTGCCGGGCGCGCTTCTCGGCGTCGGGAAGGCCCGCCTCGGTGAGCACGCGGGCCACGTCCGCGTCCGACGACGGCAGCCCGTTGGCCTTGAGCGTCTCCTTCACCTGGAAGCCGATCTTCCACACCGGGTTGAGATTGGACATCGGATCCTGGGGAACCATGCCGATCTGGGAGCCGCGGAGCTTGATCATCTCCTTCTCGGAGATGTGGGTGATGTCCTGGCCGTCGAAGATGATCTGGCCGGAGGACACGCGGCCGTTCTCGGGGAGCAGCCCGATCGCGGCGAGCGCCGAGGTGGACTTGCCGGAGCCGGACTCGCCGACGATGGCCACGGTCTCCCCCGGCATGACGGTGAAGCTGGAGTCCTTGACGGCCTCCACCTCCCCGCTGCTCGTCACGAAGGTGATGCCCACGTTCTTGACCTCGAGCAGCGGCGTGGGCGCAGCCGAGGCCTGAGGCGCGGTCTCTGTCAGTGCGTGTGACATGTCAGATCACTTCTTTCGGGACTTCGGGTCAAGCGCATCCCGCAGGGCGTCGCCCAGCATGATGAAGCTCAGCACGGTCAGGGACAGGGCCAGGCCCGGCCAGAAGAGCGGCCACGGGTTGGAGCGGAAGGTGTCTTGGGCGTCCGAGATGTCATTGCCCCAGCTCATCATGCTGGGCGGCAGCCCGATGCCGAGGAAGGAGAGTGTGGCCTCCGCGACGATGAACGTGCCGAGAGAGATCGTCGCGACGACGATGACCGGAGCCATCGCATTCGGGATGATGTGCTTCGCGAGAATGCCCCAGGAGGAGACGCCGAGGGAGCGGGCGCTCGTCACGTAGTCCGCATTGCGGACTTCCACGACGGCACCGCGCATGATGCGGGCCACCTGCGGCCAGCCGAGCACCACGAGCACGAGCACGATGGTCCACACCGAGCGTCCCTGGCGGAACATCGGGAGCTGGAACATCACCAGCGCGCCCAGAACGAGCGGCAGAGCGAAGAAGATGTCCCCGAGTCGGGCCAGGATCGCGTCGACCCACCCGCCGAAGTACCCGGCCAGGGATCCGATGACGCCGCCGATGACGACGACGCCCAGCGTGGAGAAGAGCCCCACCGTGAGCGAGGCGCGCGTTCCGGCGATGACCCGGTCGAACACATCGCAGCCCTGCTTGGTGAAGCCCAGGATGTGATCGCCCGTGGCTTTCCCGTTGGAGTTGCTCAGCGTGCACTGGGCCGTGGTCGGGTCCTGATGCCAGAAGAGCTGCGGGAAGAGGGCCACGGCGATCGCGATGATGATGAGGATGGCCGAGATGATGAAGGTGGGCTTCTTCCTCAGCTGCCGCCACGCGTCCTTCCAGAGGCTCAGCGGAGCGTCCCCGGAGACCTTGGAGTCTGTGGGGACGACGGGCGTCTCGTCCAGCGCAGCGACGTAGTGCTCAATGGGGTAGAGCGCCTTCTTGGGCTTGACCGGCGGCTTAATGGAAGCAGCCCCCGGCGTCGTCGTCGGTGTGGCGGACGAAACGGTCACAGGTGTTTCCTTTGCGCGCTTAGGCATAGCGGATCCTCGGGTCAAGCCATGCGTAGAGCAGGTCTACGAAGAGGTTTGCAAGGCAGAAGATGAGCACCATGACGGAGACGATCGAGACCACGGTGGGAGCGTCTCCGAGGTTCAGGGCCTTGTAGAGCTGATTGCCGATGCCGGGAACGTTGAAGATGCCCTCGGTGACGATGGCGCCGCCCATGAGCGCGCCCAGGTCGGCGCCGAGGAAGGTCGCGACCGGAATCATCGAGTTGCGCAGGATGTGCACCCTGACCACGCGCCCGCGAGAGAGGCCCTTGGCCGTGGCGGTGCGGACGTAGTCGGCATTGGCGTTCTCGGCCACCGAGGTGCGGGTCAGCCGCAGGACGTATGCGAAGGAGATGAGCCCCAGGACCAGTGCGGGAAGGATGAGGTCCCCCCAGGTGGCCTTGCTGGAGACGGTCGGCTTGGCCCACTGAAGCTGGACACCCACGGTGTACTGAAGGATGAAGCCCAGGACGAAGACGGGGACGGCGATGACGATGAGGGAGAGGACAAGCACTGAGGAGTCGAAGAGCTTGCCCTTCTTGAGGCCTGCGTAGAGGCCGAAGGCCACACCGAAGACGCCTTCGAAGATGAGGGCGAGAATGGCGAGCCGCGCGGTGACAGGGAAGGCCAGGGCCATCACGCTGTTGATGCTGCGGCCGGAGAAGTTCACGCCGAGGTCACCGGTCAGGAGACCGCCGAGGTAGTGGAAGTACTGGACGATAAAGGGGTCATCGAGCCGGTACTGGGACCGCAGCTGTGCTGCGACGCCGGGGCTGCAGCCCTTGTCTCCGCAGAGCGCGGCGAGAGGGTCCCCCGGGAGGAGGAAGACGAGGGCGAAGACGAGGAGAGTCGCCCCGAGGAAAACCGGGATGAGCTGAAGGACGCGCTTGGCGAGATACCACATCATGCGCTCCTCCCTCCTTCAGTCATCGGAGAGCGGCGTCGAGCGCCTGAGCTCAGAGTGTGCATCATGATGTGTCCTTCGACAGACAGGCCCGAACGGAGGGGCGCCGACAGCACCCCTCCGTTCGGAGCTGGAATCTATTCCTGCTTCTTACTTCTTGGTGATCTTGAAGTAGATCGGGGTGCCCTGCCAGTCGGTCGTCACGTTGGAGACGTTCTCCGAGTAGGCGTAGTTGGCCTGGTAGTAGAAGAGCGGAATAGCCGGCATGTCGTTGAGGGCCATCGAGTTGGCCTCGGTGAAGGCCTTCTGGCGCGCTGCCTTGTCGGTCGCGGAGAGCCCTTCCCTGAGCTTGGCCTCAAACGCCGGGTTGTCGTACCGAGCGTCGTTCGAGGCGGCTCCCTTGGCCAGGGTTGCTCCGAGGAAGTTGTAGGCGGACGGGTAGTCGGCCACCCAGCCCGAGCGGATAGCGCCCGTCAGAGTGCCCTTGTTCGCCTCAGTGCGGACTTCCTTGAAGGTTGCGTAAGACTTGCCCTCAGCGTCGATGCCCAGGTTGTTCTTCAGCTGGTTGGCCAGAGCGTCGATCCAGTCCTTGTGGCCGCCGTCCGCGTTGTAGGCGATCGTGAGCTTCTCGCTCTTGTTGTAGGGCTTGATCTTCTCGGCCTTGGCCCACAGCTCCTTGGCCTTGGCGGCGTCGAACTTCGTGAACTCGCTTCCGGGGATCTCAGCCTGGTAGCCCTCGAGCGCCGGGGAGGTGAACTCCGTGGCAGCCTTGAGGGTGCCGTGGAAGATCACATCGCCGATCTCTGTGCGGTTGATGGCCATTGAGATGGCCTGGCGGCGCAGCTTGCCGGCCTCGCCCTTGAAGTTCTCAAGGTAGTACGGGATGGCGACTTCCTGGATGGCCGCGTACGGCTTGACCTGGTAGCGGTCACCGAGGTCGCTCTTGGCGTTGGCCAGAGCGGAGGTCGGGAGCTGCTCAAGAACGTCCAGGTTGTTCGCGAGGACATCCTGGTAGGCGGCGTCCAGCTTCTGGTAGAGCTTGAACGTGATGCCGCCGTTCTGGGCCTTGTCCGGGCCGTCATAGGAGTCGTTCTTGACGAGCTCCACCTGAACGTTGTGCTGCCATGCGCCCTGCTTGGCCATCTTGTACGGGCCGTAGCCGATCGGGTTCTCGCCGAAGGCCTTGATGTCCTTGAAGGCCACGGACGGCATGGGGGTGTACGCCGAGTAGCCGAGGCGCAGCGGGAAGTCAGACTCAGCGTGGCTCAGGGTCACCGTGAAGGTGTTGTCGTCCACGACCTTGAGGCCGCTCATCGTGTCTTCCTTGGAGCCCTCGGCGGAGACCTTGTCGTAGCCCTCGACCGACTCGAAGAAGTACGAGCCCTGCTGAGCATTCTTGGCCGCTGCAGCAAAGTTCCAGGAGTCCACGAAGCTCTTGGCCGTGATGACTTCATCGTTGGAGAACTTCTTGCCCGGCTTGATCTTGATGGTCCAGGTCTTGTTGTCCTTGGACTCGATGGACTCAGCGAGGTCGTTGACCGGCTTGCCGTTCTCGTCGTACGTGATGAGACCGTGGAAGATCTGCTGCACGATGCGGCCGCCGCCGGTCTCAGCGGTGTTCGTGGGAACGAGCGGGTTCTGGGGCTCGACGCTGTCAGCCGTGATGATGGCCGAGGCGTTGCCCGAGCCGCCGCTGGAGCTCGTGTCTCCGCCGCCGCCGCATGCGGACAGGGCCAGTGCTGAGAGCGTTGCAACGCCCACGATCTTGGAAGTGCGTGCGAAGCGCATTCCGCCTCCTTGAGTCAAAGTATGGGAATGAGCCGGACATGCACCGAAAGCACGTGCCGCGGCTCACAATGAAGCAACTGTAGCGCACCTGTGAAGAGACTGTCAGAGTCCCCTGAACAACACGCGTCACAATCCGTAGCCTCGCCCCCTCCTCGAGGGGCAGAATGGAGGCATGAGCGAAACTCAGAACACGCAGCTGCCCGACGTCACCGCCACCGAGGCCTGGTCCGATCTCGCGGACCTTCATGAGCAGAAGGACATCGACCTCCGCGATGCCTTCGCGTCCGACGACGCCCGCGCCGCAGACCTCTCCTTCCGGGCAGCGGATCTCCACGTGGACCTCTCCAAGAACCTGATCGACCAGGACATCGTCCGCGCTCTGCTCGATCTGGCCCGGGAGGTCGGCGTCGAGAAGCGCCGGGACGCGATGTTCGCGGGCGAGAAGATCAACGTGACTGAAGGCCGCTCGGTGCTCCACACCGCTCTGCGCCGCCCCAAGGGCATGACCCCCCAGCTCGTCGTCGACGGCCAGAACGTGGACGAGGACGTCCACGCGGTGCTGGACAAGGTCTACGCCTTCGCCGAGCAGGTTCGCTCCGGAGAGTGGACGGGCATCACGGGCAAGCCGATCGAGACGGTCGTGAACATCGGCATCGGCGGCTCGGACCTGGGCCCGGTCATGGTCTACGAGGCGCTCAAGCCCCTCAAGCACGAGCGCCTGACCGCGCGCTTCATCAGCAACATCGACCCCACGGATGCCCACGAGAAGCTGGCGGACCTGGACCCGGAGACCACGCTCGTCGTCGTCGCCTCGAAGACCTTCACCACCCTCGAGACGCTGACGAACGCCCGCGTGGCCCGCGCCTGGCTCCTCGATGCCCTCAAGGCGCAGGGCGCGCTCACCGGCGAGGACGCGGAGAAGACCGCCGTGGCCAAGCATTTCGTGGCCGTCTCCACCGCCCTGGACAAGGTGGAGGAGTTCGGGATCGACCCGCAGAACGCCTTCGGCTTCTGGGACTGGGTGGGCGGCCGCTACTCGGTGGACTCGGCCATCGGCACGGTGCTCGCCGTCGTGCTGGGCCCGGACGTGTTCACTGAGTTCCTCGCGGGCTTCCATGCGATGGACGAGCACTTCCGCACGGCCCCGCTCGAGAAGAACGTTCCCGTGCTCATGGGCATGCTCAACGTGTGGGACGTCAACTTCCTCGGCGCCGAGACCCACGCAGTGCTGCCCTACGACCAGCATCTCCACCGCTTCCCGGCCTACCTCCAGCAGCTCACGATGGAGTCCAACGGCAAGTCCGTCAAGTGGGACGGCTCCCCCGTGGACACCGAGACCGGTGAGATCTTCTGGGGCGAGCCCGGCACGAACGGCCAGCACGCCTTCTACCAGCTGATCCACCAGGGCACGCGGATCATCCCGTGCGACTTCATCGCCTTCGCCAACCCGGCCTACGCGGTCACGGACGGCGAGCAGGACGTCCACGAGCTCTTCCTCGCGAACTTCTTCGCCCAGACCAAGGCCCTCGCCTTCGGCAAGACCGCCGACGAGGTCCGTGCGGAGGGCGTGGACGAGTCCGTCGTTGCGGCCCGCACCTTCCACGGCAACCAGCCGACGACGTCGATCATGGCCGCCTCCCTCACCCCGTCTGTGCTGGGCCAGCTCATTGCTCTGTACGAGCACATCGTGTTCGTCGAGGGCACGGTCTGGGGCATCGACTCGTTCGACCAGTGGGGCGTGGAGCTCGGCAAGAAGCTCGCGAAGGACCTGGCCCCGGCCATCGCCGGGGACGAGGCGGAGATCGCCGCCCAGGACGGCTCCACCCGCGGGCTCATCGAGTTCTACCGGGCCAACCGCACGGTCTGATTGCGGGTCTCCAGGAGGAGACCTGGGACGAATCCGATGTGGTAGCGTGCCCCGCATGACCCGCGAGCAGATCCGAACCAGCCGCCTCCTCCTTCGCCCGTGGAGGGATGAGGACAGAGCTCCGTTTGCCGCGCTCAACGCCGATCCCCGCGTGATGGAGCACTTTCCGTCCACCCTGACGCGGGAGGAGTCGGATGCCCTCGTCGACCGGATTCAGGCGTTCTGGGCTGAGAACGGAACGGGGCTCTACGCGGTAGAGCGCAGAGATTCCGGGGCGTTCATCGGTTTCGTGGGCATCATCCCGATGAAGCCAGACGCTCCTGGAGCCGGCGGCTGGGAAATCGGCTGGCGCCTCGCCGCAGACCACTGGCGACAGGGCTTTGCCAAGGAGGCCGCGAGCGCGGTCAGGGATGCGGTCTTCAGCGGGGAGATCTGCCCGAAGAGTGAACGGATTGACCGCCTCTACTCATATACCTCGCTGACGAACCTCCCCAGCCAGGCAGTCATGCGAGCCATCGGACTCGAGCCCTGGAGCAGGGCGACGCTGCACTCCGTTCCCGTCGGCCATGCTCTGCGGCAGGCGGTGGTTTACGCCTCCCCCCGCAGGCTCACAACCGCTGACGGAACTGTGCTCACCGCCCGCCGGGCCCGAGCCGATGACCTTCCCCTCCTCATGGCTCTGCTTGAGAACGACTGCGGCTGCCATGGCGAAGCCCCCGGGAACTCCGCTCACAGTGCGGATGACGCGCTTCAGTTAACCTTCGAAGAGATCGATGGCGACTGGAGCCATTTTCTGGCAGTCCTCGAGGCCTCAGAGGAGACGGCTCAGCCCAAGGAGAGAAGCCGCATTCTCGGCATGTGCCAGCTCACCGTCATTCCGGGCCTGAGCCGCGCAGGGGCACCACGAATGCTGGTGGACTCGATTCACATCCGCCGCGACTGGAGAGATCGCGGTCTCGAGGCTCTGCTCAGGAAGTGGGCCCTCGAGGAGGGTCATGCCCGCGGTGTCGGACGGATCGACCTGCTTACTGCTCACGGGAATACTGAGCCGTCTGGGGTGTTGCCCCTGGAAGGCACACACGAACCTCTTGAAGGAGCAGCCCCATGAGCACCACCCCCGTTTCCACCCGCGCAGTCACGCTGGCCTCGCGTCCGCAGGGCGCCGCCACGGCAGAGAACTTCCGCCTCGCCGACGTCGCCCTCCCCGCCCTCCAGGACGGCCAGGCCCTCGTGAAGAACACCGTCATGAGCGTGGACCCGTACATGCGGGGCCGCATGGACGACCGGGAGTCCTACATCCCGCCCTTCCAGATCGGTGAACCGCTGACGGGCGGCGCCGTCGGCGTCGTTGTCGAGTCCCGGAGCGAGAAGCTTCCGGTCGGCGCGTCCGTGCTCCACTTCCAGGGCTGGCGGGAGCATGCGGTGGTGGGCGTCGCCGAGGGCACCGTCGTGGACACCACCCGGCTTCCGGACGCCGCCTACCTCAGCGTCCTCGGCATGACCGGCCTGACGGCGTGGGTGGGACTCACGGTCATCGGGCAGTTCACGGCCGGCGAGACCGTCTTCGTCTCGGCCGCCGCGGGGGCCGTGGGATCCACGGTGGGCCAGATCGCCAGGCAGCTCGGCGCCAAGCGCGTCATCGGCAGCGCGGGCGGCCCGGAGAAGGTCGAGTTCGTCAAGAGCCTCGGCTTCGACGCGGTCATCGACTACAAGGCCGGCGACATCCAGCAGCAGCTCGCCGAGGCGGCGCCCGAGGGCATCGACGTCTACTTCGACAACGTGGGCGGCGAGCAGCTCGAGGCCGCGCTCAGCCTCATGAACCGCGGCGGCCGCGTGGCCATGTGCGGCGTCATCTCCCAGATGAACTCCGAACCCGCGGGCCCGAAGAACATCGCGCTCGCCATCGTCAAGGGCCTCACGCTGCGCGGCTTCACGGTCGGGTTCCACCAGGAGCACCAGGCCGAGTTCCTCAAGCACATGGCCCCCTGGGTGGCCGAGGGCACGATCCAGTGGAAGGTCACCGAACGCACGGGGCTCGACGACGCCGTGCCCGCCTTCCTGGACCTCTTCACGGGCGGCAACGTCGGCAAGATGGTCGTCACGCTCTAGGGCGAACCTACGCTCCCGGCCTGCCCTTGCCCTCTGTCTGCTCCCCCGCTCTACTCCCCGCGGTGCCTCCGGCTCTGCGGGGAGAGGGGGAACCACAGGGCGTCCACCTGCCGACGACTCTCCGTGAGGGCCGTGTAGCGCACCGGCTGCAGCCCGCGGCCCAGAACCAGATCCCACAGGTAGTCCCGCAGGGCCCAGAGCGTCTCCCGTCGCGCGCTCTCCCTGACCTCGAGGGCCTCCCAGAACTCGCTCTGCGAGATCTCCAGCACACGGGCTGCCTGCTCTGGCTCCACTCCGGAGAGCTCGAAGTTCCTCCGGAGCTCGTCGCGCGTGCTCGTCCTCTGGTCAGGGGTGAGGCTCATGGTTCTCCTGAGTGTTATCGGTCTCTTGGTTTCATGGGTCTGACGGGCGCTGGCGGGGGCGCTGGCTGTCCCCATTGTTTCCCCCGAAGCTGATTTTTCTCTCAGGGGCGAGGATAATGGGACGAGGGCCGCCCCCTGCTCCTGGCCAAGCCCTCCCCTGACACCCCGACCAGAAAGCTGTGCCACCCCGTGCCGCTCCGCACTGCGCTCTTCACAGCCCTCTTCACGAGACCACCGCTTTTCCCTCCCCCTGGCCCTGCCTGGTACCCGATGATCATGGGCACAGGCCTCTTCACGATGATCCTCGGCGTCTACTCGCATGACCTGCCCTGGCTCGAGCCCGTCGCCGGCGTCCTCTGGGGCCTGGTCTCCCTGACGCTCCTCGGCATGACGGCGGCCTTCGCGCTGCGCTGCCTCCGCGTTCCGGGGGCCTTCAGGAGCACTCTCAAGGACTTCACCGTCATCCCCCTCTGGGGCGCGGTGGCCATGGCCTTCCTCGCGGTCGGGTCCGCCACCCTGACGGTTCTCCCCCGCCTCAACCCTGAGCTGCAGCAGGCTGCCGTCCGGGCCGACTCAGTCCTCTGGACCGTCGGCACGCTGCTCGGTCTGCTCACGGCGCTCGGCTTCACGGCTGCCCTCGTCGTCGGAAAGCCCGGGCGCCCCCTGCCGGTCTGGGGGCTTCCGCTCGTGCCGCCCATCGTCTCGGCGACGACGGGGTCTGGGCTCGTGCCCTTCGTCCCCGCTCCGGACCTGCGGCTCACGCTCATCATCGTGACGGTGGCGTGCTTCTTCACCTCGATGGTGCTGGGCTTCGTCATCTTCGCGGTCGCCTTCCACCACCACATCCGCGTGGAGAACATCCCTGTGGAGGCCTCGATCTCCGCGTGGATCCCCCTGGGCGTCGTGGGCCAGTCGATGGCCGCGGCTCAGTCGATCGCGCTCCAGGCCGAGAGGTTCGTGCTTCCCGAGGTCATCTCCACGGTCCACGGGCTGGCGAACCTCTACGGGTTCGCCATGCTGGCCGTCGCCGTTCCGGTCATCGGGAACGCCGTGTGGATCACGCTCCGCGGCTTCCGCGCCGGAATGTCCTTCAACCCGGGCTGGTGGGCGCTCGTCTTCCCCGTGGGCACGATCACCCTCGGGACTCGTCTGCTCGGCCACTCCGCAGGACTCGAGTGGATCTCGGCGCTCAGCGCAGGCCTCCTGACGCTCATGGCCGTGCACTGGCTGTTCTGCGCGGTGTCCATGGCCATCGCGTGGCAGCACAGGCCCCGAGCCGCCCGGGGATAAGGGGTGACTCGGGGCCTGCTGCTGGTCTCAGGCGAGCTTCGCGATGAGCTGGGCGACGTCGGCCGCCGTCGTCGCTCCCACCACCTCGCCTTCCGGAGTGATCTCCTGCGTGAAGGTCAGGTGAAGCACCCCGCGCTCGTCGGCCTCGACGTTCTTGAGGACCGGAGAGAGGGACGCCGTGGCCCGCGCGCCTCCGCGCCACCCGTAGCCGATGACCCCGATGGGCTTCTCGTTCCACTCGGCGAAGAGCGTGTCGATCGCATTCTTGAGGGGCGCGGTGAAGGAGGCGTTGTACTCGGGCGTGAGGATGAGCATCGCATCTGCCTCGGAGACCTTCGCCGCCCACGCCTTGGTGTGGGGCTGGGTGTAGCCGCCCATGCGGGGCGTCTCGGGCTCGTCGAGGAGGGGCAGGTTCAGCTCGGCGAGATCAACGATCTCCGTCTGCCATTCCTCGGAGGGCGCCTGCTGGGCCACCCACTGCCCGAGGGCGCTGCCGATTCGGTTCGGTCGGGTGCTGGTCACAAGAATCTGGAGTTTTTTCACACGGCTGGTCAACCTCCCGGGCCGCCGTCCTATTCCCGGGCACACAGCCGACGCTCGTAGACTGAAGCCCCATGAGTGAGATTCGCCGCCCCAAGCCACAGACCATGCTGCACGTGACCCGGACGGAGCGGCTGACGCCCCGCCTCGTCCGCGTCTGGCTGGGCGGCCCCGGGTTCGCCGCGTTCACGCCCAACGGCCACACGGACATGTACGTCAAGCTCCTCTTCACGCCAGAGGGCTCCGTCCCCTCCGCGCCGCTCGACCTCGCCGAAGCCCGCGCGTCCCTTCCCCGCGATCAGGTTCCCGTGACCCGCACCTACACCGTGCGCCGGGTCCGCCCCGAGGCCGCAGAGCTGGCCCTGGACTTCGTGACGCATGGCGACGCCGGCCTCGCCGCCCCCTGGGCCCTGCGCGCCCAGCCGGGAGACCTCCTGCTCCTCCAGGGCCCCGGCGGGGCGTACAGCCCGCTCCCCGAGGCGGACTTCCACGTGATCGCCGGCGACGAGTCCGCTCTCCCCGCCATCGCCTCCGCCCTCGAGGCCCTCCCCTCCCATGCCCGGGGCCTCGCCCTACCTGGGCCGGGCCGCCCCACCAACTATAGGCCTCCCCTCCCATGCCCGGGGCCTCGCCGTGCTGGAGGTGGAGAGCGACGCCGACCGTCTTGACCTGGTCCACCCGGACGGGGTGACCCTCCACTGGGTTAAGCGCAACGGGGCCGGGCCGGACGCCCGCCGACTCCGAGGCGCCCTCGCCGAGCTGCTTCGGCAGGACCCGCGGGTGGGCGGCGAGTGGCCCTCCGGCGTCGTCGACGTCTTCGCCCACGGCGAGCGCGAGAGCATCAAGACCCTTCGCGGACTCTTCCGCGAGCACGGTGTGCCGAGGGAGCGGCTCTCGATCTCGGCGTACTGGGCCCAGGGGCGGACGGAGGACGCGTTCCAGGCGGAGAAGAAGACCCCTGTGGGGAGCATCGACTGAGGCTCATGCTCGGAAGGACTTCACGGAAAGTCTTCGGCTGACATCCAGGAAAGTTCGGATACAGTGACAAATATGGCAACGATTATCTATACAAAGACCGACGAAGCCCCGATGCTCGCCACGTACTCCCTCCTCCCGATCATCAAGGCATACGCCTCGACGGCCGGTGTTGAGGTCCAGACGCGCGACATCTCCCTGGCCTCCCGCATCATCGCTCAGTTCAGCGACCGACTCCCGGCTGAGCAGCAGGTGCCGGACGCGCTCTCCGAGCTGGGTGCCCTCGCCCAGACTCCCGAGGCGAACATCGTCAAGCTGCCGAACATCTCCGCGTCCGTTCCCCAGCTCAAGGCGACGATCAAGGAGCTCCAGGAGAAGGGCTACGACCTCCCGGACTACCCGGACGAGATCTCCTCGGACGAGGACAAGGACATCCGCGCCCGCTACGACAAGGTCAAGGGCTCCGCAGTGAACCCCGTGCTCCGCGAGGGCAACTCTGACCGCCGCGCTCCCCTCTCCGTCAAGAACTACGCTCGCAAGCACCCGCACTCCATGGGCGCCTGGACCGCAGACTCCAAGACGAACGTCGCCACCATGGGCCACGACGACTTCCGCACGAACGAGAAGTCCGTGACCCTGGCCCAGGACGACGTGCTGACGTTCAAGCTCGTCGGCCCGGACGGCTCCGAGACGATCCTCAAGGAGGGCCTCACGGTTCTCAAGGACGAGATCGTGGACGCCACGTTCCTCTCCGCCAAGAAGCTCGACGAGTTCATCGCCGAGTCCATCCAGCGCGCCAAGGCCGAGGACGTGCTCTTCTCTGTGCACCTCAAGGCGACGATGATGAAGGTCTCCGACCCGATCATCTTCGGCCACGTGGTCAAGGGCTTCTTCCCCGAGGTCTTCGAGACGTACGGCCAGGCGCTCGACGACGCCGGCCTCTCCGCGAACAACGGCCTGGCCTCCATCCTCTCCGGGCTGGACCAGCTCTCCCCCGAGGTCGCTGAGGGCGTCAAGGCCGGCATCGAGAAGGGCATCGCCGAAGGCCCGCGCCTCGCGATGGTCAACTCGGACAAGGGCATCACCAACCTCCACGTCCCCTCCGACGTGATCGTTGACGCCTCCATGCCCGCGATGATCCGCCAGTCCGGCCACATGTGGGGCCCGAAGGGCGAAGAGGACGACACGCTCGCCGTCCTCCCCGACTCCTCCTACGCCGGCATCTACCAGGTCGTCATCGACGACTGCCGCAAGAACGGCGCCTTCGATCCGACGACGATGGGCACCGTCCCGAACGTCGGCCTCATGGCGCAGAAGGCCGAGGAGTACGGCTCGCACGACAAGACGTTCGAGATCCCGGCTGACGGCACCGTCCAGGTGGTCGACTCCTCCGGCGCCGTGCTCATGGAGCACGCCGTGGAGAAGGGCGACATCTGGCGCGCATGCCAGACGAAGGACGTCGCCGTGCGCGACTGGGTCAAGCTCGCAGTGACCCGCGCCCGCGCCTCTCAGACGCCGGCCGTCTTCTGGCTCGACGACTCGCGCGCTCACGACCGCAGCCTCATCGCCAAGGTCACCGAGTACCTCAAGGACCACGACACCGAGGGGCTTGAGATCACGATCAAGAACCCCGAGGACGCCACGGCCTACTCGATCGAGCGCATCCGCCGCGGCGAGGACACGATCTCCGTCACGGGCAACGTCCTCCGCGACTACAACACGGACCTCTTCCCGATCCTCGAGCTCGGCACCTCCGCCAAGATGCTCTCGGTGGTTCCGCTGCTCAACGGCGGCGGCCTCTTCGAGACGGGCGCCGGCGGCTCCGCCCCGAAGCACGTTCAGCAGCTCGTGGAGGAGAACCACCTGCGCTGGGACTCCCTCGGCGAGTTCATGGCCATGGCCGAGTCCTTCCGCCACGCGGGCCTGACGGACGGCAACGCCTCCGCCCAGACCCTCGCGACCACGCTCGAGAAGGCCACGGAGACGTTCCTCAACGAGAACAAGAACCCGAGCCGCAAGACCGGCGAGATCGACAACCGCGGCAGCCACTACTACCTGGCCCTCTACTGGGCTCAGGAGCTGGCTGCGCAGAAGGACGACGAGGCGCTTGCCGCCAAGTTCGCTCCCCTCGCTGAGGCCCTGGCCGACGGAGAGGCCGCGATCACCGAGGAGCTGCTCGCTGTTCAGGGCTCCCCCGCGGAGATCGGCGGCTACTACCTGCCGAACGAGGAGAAGACGGACGCCGTCATGCGCCCCTCGGAGACCCTCAACAAGGCGCTGGCTCTCCTCGAGCAGTGACTCCCCTGGGCGGACTGTGGGATGCTGGACATATGACTAGCTCACAGAACTCCCAGGACTCCAGTCACAACAGTGCCCCCGAGGACGTCAAGGCCAAGTTCCGCGAGGCGCTTGCAAAGAAGAACCAGCGCAACGCCGGGCCGCAGGAGGATCACTTCGACGGCCAGGCCAAGGCGCAGGGCACTCACGGTGCTGCCGGAGGACCGAAGGACTTCCGTCGCAAGACGGGCTGATCCCCTCCCGACGCCCTCACAGAAGACCCCCGCAGAGATGCGGGGGTCTTTCTGTGTTCGGGGGCGCTGCGGCATAAGCCCCCGGATCTTCCCTATGCCCCTTGAATTTCCGGGGGTTGAGAGAGGATCCGGGGGTGTATGAGCCATGGCGCCGAAACGCGGGGCCCCCGCGCCATCCCCGCCAGCACCTGATCCCCCATCGGCTGGCGCCCGGCTGCCCCACGGGCACCCAAGCGGCCAATGGAGTGATCTCCGTCATGTAAGATCGCTATATTTGTTCGTATCAGCGGAGGTTAACCCTTGTCTCCACAGGCATTTCAACTGATGGCCATCGCGGTGTACTTCGCCGCGATGGTCGGCATTGGCCTCTGGGCCAACCGGCAGAACAACGACCTCGATGACTACCTGCTCGGGGGCCGTGGTCTGACTCCCGGCATCGCGGCGCTCTCTGCCGGAGCGTCGGACATGTCCGGCTGGCTTCTCATGGGCCTGCCGGGCGCCCTGTATCTGACGGGGCTGTTCGAAGCGTGGATCGCCGTCGGACTCACGATCGGGGCGTGGCTCAACTGGACGTTCGTGGCCCCTCGCCTGCGCGCCTACACCGAGGTCTCCAACAACTCGATCACCCTGCCCTCCTTCTTCGACAACCGCCTGCGCGGATCGAGCCCCCAGGTGAGCCGGGCGCTGCGCATCACGGCCGGCCTGGTCATCCTCGTGTTCTTCACCTTCTACGTGTCCTCAGGGATGGTGGCGGGAGGGGCCTTCTTCAAGGCGTCCTTCGGCAGCCTCCTCCCCGACCTCTCCCCGGGCCAGGCGTACCTTGCGGGAATGCTCCTCGTCGGCGGGATCACGATCTTCTACACCCTTTTCGGCGGGTTCATGGGCGCGACGCTCACGGACGTGGCCCAGGGCCTCCTCATGCTCGCAGCGCTTCTCCTCGTGCCCGTCATCGGCGTGATCCAGATGGGCGGCCCCGCGGAGGTGTACCAGGCGGTGATCCAGGCCAAGCCGACGGCGTTCTCTCTCACCGCCGGCGGCACGCTCATCGGGGCAGTCTCCGCAGCGGCCTGGGGCCTCGGGTACTTCGGCCAGCCTCACATCATCGTGCGCTTCATGGCGCTGCGCTCCGCTGCCGACGCGACAGCCGGCCGCCGGATCGGCATCGGCTGGATGGCTCTCACCGTCCTCGGAGCCACCAGCACCTCACTCGTGGGCATCGCCTACTTCGCGACCCACCCAGAGGCGTCCTTGAGCGATCCGGTGAAGGCCGAGTCTGTCTTCCTCGACCTCTCCCAGATCTTCCTCCACCCGCTGGTTGCCGGGTTCGTGCTCGCCGCAGTGCTCGCGGCCATCATGTCCACGATCTCGAGCCAGCTGGTGGTCTCCTCCTCCGCTCTGGTGGAAGACCTCGCCTCGATGGTGCTCACTCGCCCCCTCGCACCGCGGGCCCAGATCTGGCTCGGCCGCGCCGGGGTGCTCGTCGTGGCGCTCCTCGCCGTCGTGCTCGCGCTCAACCCGACGAACAGCATCCTGGAGCTCGTCGGGTTCGCCTGGGCCGGCTTCGGTGCAGCGTTCGGGCCCATCGTCCTGCTCTCCCTCTACTGGCGAAAGCTCTCGGCGTGGGGAGCCCTGGCCGGCATGATCGCAGGCGCCGTCACGGTCTTCCTCTGGAAGCAGCTGGACACGCCCGTCTACGAGATCATCCCCGGGTTCCTCCTCTGCGCTGCGGTCAGCGCAGTGGTCTCTCACTTCACGTGGAAGGCGCACGAGGAGACGGACGTCGAGTTCAGCGAAGCGGCTCGGCGTGCCGCAGCCGGCCGCATCGGATCCGAGGCCTGACACCCTGGAACGGACAGGCGGTGAAGGGGCATTCTCTGCGGAGAATGCCCCCTCTTCTCACTCGTGGGTGAGCTGAGAGAACTCGATGAGCCCCTCGAAGCTTTGCAGGTGTGCGGCCCCGGACCGGGCGAAGCTCGCCCAGAGGGATCGCAGGATCATGCCCTGCGGCTCCACGTCCTCCCACACGGTTCCCGCGATGAGCGCGGCCTTCTCCCAGGCGCCCCGGCTCCCGAGGAGCAGGGGCAGCTCAATGGTGTGCGCCCCTCGATAATGGCTCTCCGGCCCCCAGCTGATGACGTACTCCACCGCCGACCCGCCGGCTGCGGCATGTCGGGCGGCGAATTCGTGGCAGGGGTCCGAGTAGATCCGGCGGGTCAGGCTGCCGATGAGCGTCTCGGACAGCTTCTCCCCCAGGGTCAGCTGCTGAGCGAAGCTGTGCATGCCGGGAACCTCCCCCGTGAAAAGGGACGCCTCCCGAGACGTGTGCCCGATCATGATCTCGTACCGCCGGGCCGCCGACTCCCAGGCCTCCTCCAGCTCGGACTCCGGCGGAAGCGGGGAGAATCCGTACTGCACGCCGAACGGCATGGCCCCCCGAAGCCCGAACGGCAGCGCCCAGCGGGCCACGCGCTCCTCAGCGCCCACGTGCTCGGCCAGCGGTGCGTCGTCCGCCGTCTTGGCCGCCTCCCGCGCCATGAGCGCGCTCATCCGCGAGCGCCCCCGCATGATCCCGAGCGGGGCTGACTGGATGATGGCCTTCTGGAAGAGCCCCTCGGCGCCCTCGGCGATCATGAGGTGGGCGACGGCGTCGGCCCCCGCGGACTGCCCGAAGACGGTGATGTTCTCCGGGTCCCCGCCGAAGGAGGCGATGTTCGTCTTGATCCAGCGAAGGGCCGCGATCTGGTCGAGCAGACCGAGGTTGGCAGGACGTCCGCCCTCCCACCCGAGATACCCGAAGAGGCCCAGCCGGTAGGTGATGCTCACGATGATCACGCGCTGCTCGCGGACGAGCGGGGAGGTGTCGAAGACGTGCGCATCCCCGGCGCCGGCCGTGTAGGAGCCGCCGTGGATCCAGACCATGACGGGCAGGCGCTCGTCCGGTCCGATCTCGCGGGGCAGGGTGATGGAGAGGTGCTGGCAGTGCTCGTCCTCCTCCATGCCCGCGTCCGGCTGCCAGAGCAGCTTCTCGAGGATCTCCATGGGCACCTGGGGGCAGGCGGGCGACCACGTGAGCGCCTCGATGGGCTCGGCCGAGGGCTCGACCGGGACGGGCTCCTTAAAGCGCTCGGCCGTGGCGTAGGGGATGCCGGTGGCCCGGGCGACGTCGTCGTCCTCCCAGCCGATGATCTCCCCCGCCGGAGCGGTCCATCGGATGTGCGGCTGATCTATGCCTGAGCGCCTGACTGCTGCTGTGCCCGCCACAGATGTCTCCCTTGTGTGAAGTGTCAAGACGCCCGGCCGTCCTTCTGCTCGGCGTCACCGTCCAGGCTATGCGGCGGAGCTTGGAGATTCCCGGAGGGCCCGTCTCATGAGATCCGAGTCCACGGGGCGAGCCGCTCGCTTGAGCGGCGCGGAGACGGTCGGGTCTCCCTCGAAGAAGAAGCGCAGCGGGTCCTCCTGGGCGCGGGGCACGCCGACGCGCGGTCCTGCCAAGACGGTCCGGACGACGCCGGAGGGCCGCTCCGGAATGAGCAGCCGCACGGGGGAATCGGGGCTGAAGACATCGCAGCCGGCCGACTCCAGGGTGATGCCCAGCGCCCGTGTGAGGCAGCCGGGCCCGCGCGCGAGATGCGCGTCCGGAAGAGGGGCTGCCCCCTCGCGGCGTCCGGCCTCGCGGCGCTGGCGGGCGAGCGGAGCGCCGTCGATGAC